>DATHRP010000421.1:0-2263 GCA_035465195.1 Afifellaceae bacterium
ACCCAGGTTCGCGCGAAACAAAAACCCCGCCGGAGAGGCGGGGTTTTAATTCGTCTCGTGCGAGGCGCGATCAGGCGCTTTCGCGGATCGGCTCTTCGTCCGGCTCGCGCAGCACGTAGCCGCGGCCCCAGACGGTCTCGATGTAGTTCTGCCCGTCGGTGGCAGCCGCCAGCTTCTTGCGCAGCTTGCAGATGAACACGTCGATGATCTTCAGTTCGGGCTCGTCCATGCCGCCGTAGAGATGGTTCAGGAACATCTCCTTGGTCAGCGTGGTGCCCTTGCGGAGCGAGAGCAGCTCCAGCATCTGGTATTCCTTGCCGGTCAGGTGGACCCGGCTGCCGTTCACCTCGACGGTCTTGGTGTCGAGATTGACCTTCAGGTCGCCGGTGACGATGACCGACTGTGCGTGACCCTTGGAACGGCGGACGATGGCGTTGATGCGGGCGACCAGTTCGTCCTTGTGGAACGGCTTGGTCATGTAATCGTCGGCGCCGACGCCGAGACCGCGAACCTTATCCTCGATAGCGCCGAGGCCGGAGAGAATGAGGATCGGTGTCTTGACCTTGGCGACGCGGAGCATCTTCAGAACTTCGTAGCCGCTCATGTCCGGAAGGTTCAAATCCAGGAGGATGATGTCGTAATCGTAGAGCTTGCCGAGGTCGACACCCTCTTCACCCAGATCGGTGGTGTACACGTTGAAACTCTCAGACTTCAGCATCAATTCGATGCTTTGCGCTGTGGCGCTATCGTCTTCGATCAGAAGAACCCGCATGCCATTCCCCTTCTTGCCCAGGTCACGCCCGTCAGTCGCTCCAAGCACGGGCACAACGTGTTGAGCAGGCATAACCACGCACAACATATACCCAATTGGTTAACAGAGTCTGACTCAAGGGAGCAACCCAAACATTCCATCAATTGCTCGTCTTCGACAGTCATTCAAACTCCGTCTCGCTTGAACCGGACGCCCGGAAGGCATTTAGTTACACGATGGACCCGCGGGAACCTTTTTCAAAAACAGCCATGAAATTTTGTTGCCATTCTTGAGACCGGTTTACCCGGCTTTAAGTCCTGTGGGGCATGATTAACATCACCTGTAAACGATTGGTTACCAACCAGGCCCGAAGTGCTCATTTGTTAAGGTTTTTTTTCATCTGAGTGGAATAACAGGCGTTCGGGAATGCGGGAGTTGCGTATGAAGTCGCGAGATAATGCAGTTAGGCTGAAGCGGTTTCAGATCGAAGAAAAGCGTCGTCAGGTCGGCCAGATCGAGACAATGATCGAGGAATTCAATCGGATGATCTCCGATCTCGATCAGGAAATCGAGGCCGAGCACCGTCGCACGGGAATCGCCGACGACAAGCACTTCGCCTATTCGACGTTCGCCCGCGCAGCCATCCAGCGCCGGGAGAACCTTCAGACCTCGGTCAGCGATCTGGACAGCCAGCTGACGACCGCGCGAGCGGCGCTCGACCTGGCGGAAGCGGAACTGGCGAGGGATGAAGAACGAATCGATCGGGACAGCATGGTGTCCGACCGGCGCGTCGGCGGCCGCCGCGCAAGCGACCGGCTGATTTCACATTAGACCGCGATCATTCCGGCGCCAGGGCCCGCTCCCTGAGCCGCGAATAGATCGGCAGAGCCTCCTTTTCAATCGCCCGCAGCACGGGATCCGCGAGATCCGGCTGCGGGCGAGGCTTTTCGAACCCCGTAGAGCGTCGGACGGCGTCGTACCAGTGCGCCGCCCACACACCGTCGCTGTCACGGTCGCCCGGCGGCCACGACAGCATGGCCGGGTCGAACCGGATGCCGAGCTGGCGGCAAAGCGCCCGCAGAAGGCCGGCCGGGTCCTGCAGCAGGTCGTCGGCGTCGATCACCGGCGGCGGGCCGCCGGGGAGGGCCAGTGCATGATCGTAGAGCGCCTCCTGCTGCACGAAGCCGATATCGTCCAGGGTCACCTCGTCCCGCTTGCGGGCGTAGGAGGCGAGCACCCGTGCCGGGTGACGGATCAGGAAGACGTTGCGGCATTGTGCCATCCACCCGCGTCCGATCTCCGGCAGCATGTGATGGGTCATGTGCTTCTGGTACCAGACATGTCGGCCACCGGGTGCAGGTCCCGCCAGCGCGTCGGCAACGGTTCTCCAGTCGGTCGGCTGGCTCTGTAATACGTCCTCGCGCATCGGATGATCGATGCCGCTGAGGGCGAGGTATGCGGCGTAGAACGGCTCGTCGGTGACCGCGCAGTCGGGCCGGTTCTCGAATGCCC
>DATHRP010000422.1:0-1709 GCA_035465195.1 Afifellaceae bacterium
TGCGCCAGTAACTGCCGCGCCTGTCGCTTTCGTAAACGTCAACGTACTGCCAATGTCGGACGACTCGATCGTCGAGGCACAGACGGTGCTCGTCGAGAATGGCCGCATCATGGCGATCGGGCCGGTCGATGAAGTCCCGATTCCGAAGCATGCGACCGTTGTGGATGGCACCGATCGATTCCTGATGCCCGGGCTGGCGGAAATGCATGCGCACGTGCCGGATGCGGAAGCCCCGGAACTGGATCGCCATTTCAGCCTGTTCGTTGCGAATGGCGTGACGACGGTGCGCGGCATGCTGGGTCGTCCGTCGCACCTGTCGCTCAGGCAACAGTTGCTTGACGGCGCGGTGTTCGGCCCGAGGCTCATTACCTCGGGGCCGTCCCTGAATGGCAGGTCCGTTACGGGGCCAGAGCATGCGGCGCGACTGGTCGCGGAACAGCACGCGGCCGGATACGACTTCATCAAGATCCATCCCGGGCTCGAGGCCGACGAATACGCGGCAATTGCCAAAGCCGCGGCCGGGCTCGGAATGCCGTTTGCAGGACACGTACCGGTGGCGGCCGGCGTCTATCGTGCGCTGGAACTCGAGATGGCGACGATCGACCATCTTGACGGCTATTTTGCCGCGATGTTGCGACCGGGCAGTCAGGGCGCGGGCGGCTACGGCGGCCTTTTCGACCTGATGCTTGCCGGCGAGGTAGAAGAGTCGCAAATACCGGTAATCGCCAGAGCGACCGCGGAGGCAGGAACCTGGAACGTCGTGACCGAAACGCTCGTCGAGCAGCTCGTCAACGACACGCCGGTGAGCGATCTCCGCAATCGTCCCGAGATGCGCTATATGCCCAGAGCGACCGTCCGCGACTGGGTACAGGCCAAGAAAGCACAGCAGGCGGAGCACGGCTTCGATCGGCAACTTGCGGCTCGTGCCATCGCGCTGCGCCGCTCCCTGATCAGGGAACTCGACGAAGCGGGTGCCGGTCTCTTGCTCGGGTCGGATGCCCCACAGATCTTCAACGTGCCGGGCTTCTCCCTGCACCGGGAACTCGAGCTTCTGGTTGCCGCGGGATTGAGCCCGTTCGCCGCGCTGCGCGCCGGAACGGCCGCGCCCGCGGAATTCCTCGGCCTGAATACGGGCATGGTTGCTGTCGGCCGCGACGCGGATCTCGTGCTGCTGGATGCCAATCCGCTCTCGAACGTGGCGAACACCCGGCGCATCCATGGCGTCATGCTGCGGGGCCAGTGGTATCCTGCCGGCGCGTTGCAGGCGCGCATCGACAGGTTTCTCAGTGCAGACTGATGCGCCGGTGAATTGCATCCAATCGCGTGCGAGCGGCATCCAATACAGGTGTCCTGCGAATTCCTGAGGGGAAAATCATGCGCCATATCGTCAACGCTTTTCTGTTTCTCGCATCAAGCGCCGTGATGGCCGGAGATTACACCGAGGTCCGCAATCTCTCGGTCGATGCGACGGATACCGCGACCGTGAAGATAAGGGCCGGTGCGGGCGGATTGACGGTACGCGGCGAAGATGGTCTCGACCGGGTTGTGGTTGTCGCGACGATCACCATACAGGACACCGACGAGGAGGAGGGCCCGGCCAGGTCGGAAAAAAGGGCGCTGCTGGAACTTGAACGGGACCGGAGCGACATCCTGCTGAAATCCGAATACCGGTCCGGCTGGCGGCGATCCTACGGACGGATCGATCTCGA
>DATHRP010000423.1:0-2837 GCA_035465195.1 Afifellaceae bacterium
GGCGTGGCAGCGCCGGAAGCCGCCAACAATTCGGCTTCCACCGGTTCGATGCTGCCGATGCTCACGCTGGGCATTCCCGGCTCGCCGACCACGGCCATCCTGCTCGGCGGCATGGTGATCTGGGGCCTGATCGGTTCGTTCTACGTGTCGAACTTCTTCGCCCTGGTCGTGAACCTCGCCTTCATCCCGGTCTTCATCTGGATGCTGCGCATGCCGTTCACCATCCTGGCGCCGATGATCTTCGTGCTGTCGGTTGTCGGTGGTTACGCCGCGACCCGCGACATGCACGACGTCTGGCTGATGCTGATTTTCGGCATCGGGGCATTCTTCCTGCGCAAGCTGGACTATCCGGTCGCGCCGGCCGTGCTCGCGATCGTGCTGGGTCCGATCGCCGAACCGACGCTGCGCCAGTCGCTGCTCCTGTCGTCGGGCGATCCCAGCATCTTCGTCACGCGTCCGATCGCCGGCCCGATCACGGTGATCGCCGTCATCCTGATCCTGCTGCCGCTCTGGAAAATGATCCGGGACCGGATGCGGGGCTCCAAGGTGGAGACGGCCGGGGGAGCGTGAACGATCCTTCGGCGGACGGGCCGGATGGCATATGGTGATGCCGGCGAACCGGAGAGCCGCCAACGATGGACGCGCAAAGCAAGCCCGCAACCACCGCCGCCGGAAACGGCCCGTGGAACCCCGGCCTGGACTCGCAGATCCCGCGCGACTACCTGCCGCTGTCGACCATGTTCCGGCCGGAGAACGTCACGACGACATTCGAGGAGGCGCACGAACTGGCGGCCTTCTGCGGGCTGAAGCCGCAGGACGTGGTCTCCTTCCGGCCTGAGCGGCTGATCGTCCATGAACTGCTGATCCGGGTCACGGCCGACCTTTCGGTGCCGGACGGACCGAACTACGAGGATCTCGGCATCAACCTGCGCGGCATGGTCGCGCGGATCCTGGAAAAATACATCACCCCGGACATGGATGCGCTGAAGGCGCGCCACGACGAATTGCGCCTGGAGGCCGCCAGGCGCATCGCCGACGCATTGACGGAGCATATAGGCATCAGGCGGCCGCCGGCGGCTGATACGGAAAGCAGGCCCTCGCTGCTCGCCCGCCTGTTCGGTGCTAGCGACAACAGACGCAAGGCCGCGAAACCTCGGCCGCCGGCCGACCCGGTCGGCGAATGGAAACGCCGGGCCGCCGAGTGCGACGATCCGTTCGAACAGGCCTGCCTGGAGGGGCTGGCGAAGGTCGCCGGTGCGATCATCGGCCATCGCGGCCGGCTGATGGGCGATCGCGACATGATTACCGGGCTTGCGGTCGGCCTTGTCGCGAACGGCTACGGCAGCAGCCGGCTCGGCGAGGCGATAGAGCCCTATATCCGCAAGGCCGCCGAGGGCGAGGGCTACCGCTTCCTGCCGCCGCAGGACAGGCCGGTGGTGATGAACGTGAAAGGCGCATCCGCTTCGGGCAAGAGCACGATCCGGCCGCAGCAGCGTCGGCTCGCCGGCCAGCTCGGCATCGCCTGGGAAAACTTCGCGCTGATCAGCCCGGACTACTGGCGCAAATTCCTGGTCGACTACGAGGCCCTGGGCGAGGCCTACAAGTACGGCGCCATGCTGTGCGGGCACGAACTGGAGATCGTCGACAAGAAGCTCGACCGCTACATGGCGGAAAAGGCTGCGCGCGGTCCGATCCCGCATCTCCTGATCGACCGCTTTCGCTTCGACAGCTTCACAGTGGAATCCGGCCGCGACGTCGACAGCCCGCTACTTACCCGCTTCGGTGACCTCATCTTCCTGTTCTTCATGATTACGCCGCCCGATGCGACCGTGGAGCGCGCCTGGATCCGCGGCCTGAAGACCGGCCGCTACAAGGCCGTGGACGACCTGCTCTACCACAATATCGAGGCCTATACCGGCATCCCGCAGCTGTTCTTCTCCTGGGCGTCGGTGACCCAGAAGCGCATCCATTTCGAATTCCTGGACAATTCCGTGCCGGAGGGCGAGCGGCCGCGCACCGTCGCCTTCGGCTGGAACGAGGCGATGACGATCCTCGACATCAAGTACCTGCTCGACATCGAGCGATACAGGACCGTCAACATCGAGGCGCACTCGCCGCAGGAGGTCTACGGCGAGGCGAAGATGGCGCCGGAACTGAACACCGGCTTCCTGGAGGCTTGCGCGGAACGCATCCCGGCGATCAATTTCGCCGACTATCGCACCGGGCGCATCTACGGACGGCTGGAACGGGGGCAGTGGACCTGGCGCGACCCGGAGCGCGCGGCGAAGGGCTTCGACGACCCGGACACCCGCGCCGGGCTTGCCGCGATCGGCTGGAACGAGGCGCAGGACGGCGACGGTGTCCGGCCGGAAGCGTTGGACGACGAGAAAGTCTACACCCTCGGCTCCTGGGCCCCGGAGACCGGCGGCTGAAGGCGACGGCGGCCCGACCCGGGGGGTGGTTTCGCGGAAATGGCCGGTGAAACAACCCCATGCACAGTCTGAGGTCGGACATCAGGAATCCGGTACTAGCCATTGGCGTTCTTGGTATTTCTCGGGGTTATTCGTGTCAGAGAACAGCCAGGGCACGCCAACTGCAAAGTATGGTTCTGCCGCGGGGCTACGACTGAGCGAGGTGCACCTGGCGCGCCTGAACGGCATTGCCGGGATTGTATGACGAAAGCGCGGTTCGCGCCGAGGCCCTTCACTTAGGCGGGTCCGGGGCAGGCCAAGGTCCTCAGGAGCACCAGCGATCACAGTTCCGGGTGGAAGTTATGGGGGCGCTCAGCGCGGCCCCACTGCCGCTACTGCGGCATAGGCCGATTGAACCTTTTCGAT
>DATHRP010000424.1:0-5350 GCA_035465195.1 Afifellaceae bacterium
CTGTTGAGCATCGACAGGCTGGTGCGGGTGCGCACGGCGGCCTTCTGATAGTCGGCCAGCGCCAGGTCGAAGCGCCGCGCCTCGTGCGCCTCGTTGCCGAAATATTTCACCGTCTCGTAGTTCAAGAGGCTGTCGACCGCCTTGGTGTTGGCCTCGGTGTCGGCCTTGTTCATCTCGCGCCGATAGCGGATGCGCCGCTCGGTCGCCGCGAAGGTGAACCAGACGTAGGCGACGATGGTGACCACGGTGATCGCCGTGAAGCGCCAGTCGAACAAGACCCACAGGATGGCCGCCACCAGCAGGATCTCCAGCAGCGTCGGCAGCACGTTGAACAGCACGAAGGACAGCAGGAACTCGATCCCCTTGGTGCCGCGCTCGATCACCCGCGACAGGCCGCCGGTGCGCCGCGCCAGGTGAAAGCGGAGCGATAGCTCGTGCAGGTGGACGAATGTTCGTTGCGCAAGCTGTCGGACGGCGTACTGGCCGACCCGCGCGAACAGGGCGTCGCGAAGCTGGTTGAAGCCGATCATCATGATGCGGCCGACATTGTAGGCGACGACCAGCATGATCGGGGTGAGCAGGAACAGCGGCAGCAGGTCGGGACGGGTTCCCTCCCCGGCCAGCGCATCCGTCACCCACTTGTAGAAATAGGGAACCAGAACCGTCACGATCTTGGCGACGACCAGCGCCAGGAAGGCGACAAGAACCCGGCGCTTCAGATCCGGTCGCGCCGACGGCCACATGTAGGGCCACAGGTTGCGCAACGTACTGAAGGTCTGCCCGCGATCGGCGCTGATTTTCCGCTCAGGCCGGTTCGGCCCTGCTTCGGCCATGCAAGACTCCAGTGAAGGCTACCGGGTTGTAGCCGGATAAAGACACCGAACCCGAGGCGGGCGACCGCGTAGGCCGCCCTAACCATTGTCCCCGGCTCAGACCGCCTGCGCCGGTCCAGGCCGGCTCAAGCGGTTCACGATAGGGCGACAGATCATTGCGTCCAGGCCGTATCCCCTTCCGGCAAGACGAAGACCTGGCCGGGGTAGATCAGATGCGGATTGCGGATCTGGTCGTTGTTGGCCTGGTAGACCGTCGTGTAGCGGATGCCGCGGCCGTAGGTTCGCCTGGAAATCGTCCAGAGATTGTCGCCGCTGCGGATAATGACCGAGCGCGGGGCCAGCAGTTCGCCGCCGGCCGCGTTTTCGCCCGCTCCTGCACCGGCCTTGGCGGTGGTCGGCAGAAGCGCGATGGCATCGGCCTGCTTGAAGAACGGAACCTCGGCCCGGCGCACAACATCGGCCGAGCCCTCCTGGAGCTCGTCGGCGCGAACGACCACGTTGCCCGCGGCGATCTCGGCCTCGGTTTCCAGCAGCCAGCGGCCGTCATCGTTTGTCGAGGTCTCACCGACATAGGTATCGTCGGCATAGATCCTGACGACGGTACCCGGATTGCCGGTGCCGGCGGCATAGACCATGCGGTCCTCGGTCTCCACGGCTTCGAGGGCCAGGCTGTATTCACGCTTCGGCTCCTCGACGACGGGCTCGGGTTCGGACTTCGCCGCCATCTCCAGAGCCGGCGCAGCCGCGTCGGCCTGGCTTTCCGGCATCGCGGCGGCATTGCTCTCCACCGAAGCGACCTGACCGGCATCGGTGCCCTGTTGTCCCGACCCGCTCTCGTCCGGCTCGGTCGCCGCAACCTGCGCCTCGGGTTCGGCGGCCTGTTCCGACTGGTCCGACGCCATGGCGCCGGCGGCGGCCGTGCCGGCATCGGCGGCCGGAGCCGCAGCGGACTGTTCCGCAGCAGGCTTATCGGCAGCGGACTGGGCAGCCGCGGCATCGGCGGCGGGCGCCATTGCCATCGTCTGTTCGGCCGTGCTCTCCGTAGACTGTGTCGCGGCTTCGCCCGGAGCGGCAGCGGCCGTTTCCGTACTATCCGGCTTCGCCGTCCCGGCTGGCGCGACCGCGGCCTGGCCGGCCTCGTTCATTGCTTCTGGCCCGGGCTCGTCGGTGGATGTGGATGCGGATGCCATGTCCATCGGCTGCGCCGCATCCGAAGCACCGTCCGCGCCGGACGCATCCGCGCCGGCTACGTCCGTGGTCGCCGTGGCCGGCTGCTCACCTGACGCAGGCGTCTGCGCGGCCATTTCGCTGCTTTCCGTCCCGGTTTCAGGCGTCGCAGCCGGTGCTACCTCAGCATCGGCCTGCGCCGCGGGTGCCTCGGCCTGTTCTGCCGGTGCCTCGGCCTGTTCCGCCGACGCGCTTTCCTGCGCCGGGGTGGCAGCCTGCATGTCCTCGTTCGGCTGAGGCTCGCTTACCGCCGCGACCTCCGTTTCGCCGGAGCTTCCCCCAGAGCTTTCCTCGGCGGCCGTCGCAGGCTGCCCGGCACCTGGACCCGCCGCGGAAGCCTGTTCACCGACCTCAGCCCCGCCGGACGGCGACGCCGCGCTTTCGGCCGACGCCATTTCGGTCGGCTTCGCCTCGCCGGCGGGCGCTGTCGCGGACGGCCGCGCGAGAATCTCGCTCGCCTTGCCCGGTTCCGACGCCACCACCAGAACCTCGCCGTCCGGCGTCTCCGGCACGACGACGGCAATGAATTCGTCGGAGAGGATCTTCTCGCCGTCGGCGACCGCGGAGCGCACGGACAGATCGTGGCTGCCCGCACCGAGCGGCTTCTCGAGCACGATCACCCACTCGCCGACCTCGTTGGCCGTGGTGGACGAGATCGGCTCGCCGTTGGCGAGCAGTTCGGCCAGAGCGCCGGGCTTGGCAAGGCCGGCCACCACACCGTCGCCGCTCGGCTCGAAGCGGGCGACATCGAAGCTCGGCTTTCCGGAGGCCTCGCCGGCTGCGGCATCCTCGGCCGCAGCCTGCTGCTGCTCCTTGTCCGACTTGGCCTCCGCACTGACGGCGGGCTCGGCAGGCCGGGTCTCGGCAACCTTCTCCTCCGCCATCTGCTCGGCCAGTTTCCTGCGATTGGAATCCGCCAGGAATACCAGCCCGATGCCGATGAAGAGCACGATCAGCAGCCCGACCAGAATCTGGATTTGCCGGCTTGTCATGGTGTTTTGTCCTGTTCGCGCGCAAAGCTGTCGGTCGCGACTCGCTTCGCGCCGTTAAGTCTCGATTTACCTTTAAGGCCTGTCCCCCGCCGGCTCAAGCGACGGCTGGCCGCATGCGCCGGAATTTCGGGCTTTCGCCGCCCGCCGAACCGCGATGCCGGCGCACGCTTGACTGGCGGGCACATGTCGTTAAAGGCTCCGCTTATGGCAGAACTCAAATCCATATGCGTCTATTGCGGCTCGGGCGACGGCGAGGAGCCGGCCTACGCGCAAGCCGCCTCGGCCCTCGGCAAGGCGATGGCGGAGGCGGGAATCCGGCTGGTCTACGGCGGCGGCTCCATTGGCCTGATGGGCCGTGTCGCCCGCGCCACGCTTGACGCCGGCGGCGAAGTGACCGGCATCATCCCGCATTTCCTGGAAAAGCGCGAGGAGATGTTCACCGACGTGACCGACCTGATCGTCACCCGGGACATGCACGAGCGCAAGATGATGATGTTCGACCGGGCCGAGGCGTTCGTCGCCCTGCCCGGCGGCGTCGGCACGCTGGAGGAACTGGTCGAGCAGCTCACCTGGATCCAGCTCGGACAGCACGAAAAGCCGGTGCTGCTCGCAAATATCGCAGGGTTCTGGGGGCCGCTGATGGAACTCATCGACCATATGCGCGAGGAAAATTTCGTCCGCGCGGAACTGGATGTCTCCTACCTGGTCACCGACGACGTCGCCGATATCGTGCCGATGCTGCAGCAGGCCGTGGCCGACAAGCCGGCGGAAGCTATCGACCAGCCGGCCGAGGCGGAGGAGATCCGGCGGCTGTAGCCGCATTCCCGACATTCCAAACGGCCCCGACCGGCTGCGGAGGAACGCCCGGGCGGCACCCGGACTTCGTCGAACGGACCGCGGTTGCGAGCAAAGAACAGGGAAATAACAGGGAAATTTCGTCAATCGCGGCCTCGGCCAAGGCGGGGCATTCCCCGAATTTCCCTTTGAGTGCAACCAGTTGCGCGAAATTCCGCATGCCAAAACAGCGAACAGCGCAAACTGAAAACAGGGAATTTCGGACTGAAAACAGGGATTTCCGGGGCTGCAAACAGGGAATGCGGCCGCGGAAAGCAGGGACAATCCCGGCAGGCCGTTCCACCGGTCCTGTTCCGCCTTTGAACCCATGCGAATTGCCTGCAGGCGCCGACCTCACCTATTTGGTCTTGACTTGCGGTCGGAATGGGGTAAAACGTGAACATCCCGAATTTCCGACCTGCGGGCAAGCCGGTCGGAGCCCGTCCCTGTCTCGCGACTCCTAGTCCGCGGCTTCGGCTGCCGCCGAGGCGCTCAGCAGCTTGTAGGTGATGGCGTCGAGCAGCGCCTCGAACGAGGCGTCGATGATGTTCGACGACACGCCGACCGTGAACCAGCGATCGCCGGCGCCGTCGCGGCTTTCGATCAGGACGCGGGTGATCGCCTCGGTGCCGCCGTTGAGGATGCGCACCTTGTAGTCGACCAGCTCCAGGTCCTCGATATGGGCCGAATAGCGGCCCAGGTCCTTGCGCAGCGCGGTGTCGAGCGCGTTCACCGGCCCGTTGCCTTCTCCCACCGACATCAAGCTCTCGCCGTCCACCTTGAGCTTGACCACGGCTTCGGACACCGTGACCAGCTCGCCCAGCGCATTGTGCCGGTGCTCGACCATGACGCGGAAGCCCTCGACCTCGAAATAGATTGGCACCGAGCCGAGCCGCCGCCGCGCCAGCAGCTCGAAGGAGGCGTCCGCCGCCTCATACGCGTAGCCTTGCGCCTCGCGCTCCTTGATCTCAGCCAGCAGCGCGTCGAGCCGCCGGTCATCCTTGCCGACATTGATCCCGATGTGCTGCAGTTCGGCCAGCAGATTGGACTTGCCCGCCTGGTCGGACACCAGCACGCGGCGGCGGTTGCCCACGGTTTCCGGCGGCACGTGCTCGTAGGTCTCGGGCGCCTTGGCGCTGGCCGAGGCATGGATGCCGGCCTTGGTGGTGAAGGCGCTGTCGCCGACATAGGGCGCCTGGCGGTTGGGCGCCCGGTTGAGCAGTTCGTCGAAGGCGCGCGACACATGCGTGAGCGTGGCGAGCCTGTCCTTGTCGATGCCGGTCTCGAAGCGCTCGCGATATTCCTGCTTGAGCAGCAGCGTGGGGATGAGGGAGACGAGGTTGGCATTGCCGCAGCGCTCGCCGATGCCGTTGAGCGTGCCCTGGATCTGGCGTACCCCGGCGCGCACCGCGGCCAGCGAATTGGCCACAGCCTGCTCCATGTCGTTGTGGGCGTGGATGCCGA
>DATHRP010000425.1:0-2983 GCA_035465195.1 Afifellaceae bacterium
TACACGCTGACATCCGTCGTCGACGACATCGACATGGCTGTCAGCCACATCATCCGCGGCGACGACCATGTGTCGAACACCGCCGTCCAGCTCTCGCTGTTCGAGGCGCTCGGCGCCGCGCCGCCGGCGTTCGGCCACCACAACCTGTTGCAGTCGGCGACCGGCGAAGGCCTGTCGAAGCGCACCGGCGCCCTGTCGATCGGCGCCTTGCGCGAGGAGGGGTTGGAGCCCCTGGCCGTGGCGGCGTTCGCGACATTGATCGGCACGTCCGAGCCCGTCCAGCCGCTGACAAGCCTGGACGAACTGGCGGAGAGGTTCCAGGCCGCCAATGTCAACAAGGCGGCCGCCCGATTCGACCCGGACGAGTTGCGCGCGCTCAACACGCGCCTCGTCGCCCACCTGGACTACGAGCGGGTCGCGGACCGGCTCGGCGCTCTCGGCGTCACCGGCGGCGAGGGGTTCTGGCTGGCGGTCAGGGACAATATCGCCACGGTCGCGGAGGCGGCGGACTGGTGGACCGTCGCGACCGGGACCGTCGAGCCGGTGGCCGAGCCCGAGGATGCCGCTTTCCTGGCCGAAGCGGCCGGCTGCCTGCCGGCCGAGCCGTGGGACGGCTCGACCTGGTCGAAGTGGACGGGCGCGCTGAAGGAACGGACCGGCCGCAAGGGCCGGCAGCTCTTCATGCCGCTCCGGCTCGCCCTTACGGGTCGGGACCGGGGACCCGAATTAGCCGCTCTTCTTCCTTATTTGGGTCGCCCCAATACGATGGCCCGACTATCCGGACCTTTCGCCCGCCGACCGAGCTGATCCGGCCGCTGCCGCCGCGCGAGGTCGGGCTCGGAATGAACTGGGCGTGCCGGTTGAGCAGGGTCTCCGGGTCCTCTGCCGGTCCGTATCGCGGCTGCGGCAAGGCCGGCTGGCCGTCGACTTTGGCGGCGATGCTGTCGAGATCGAACTCGTAGTTGGTGGCGATCGACTGGTAGCGCTCGGTGCCGCTCTTGCAGGTGCAGGTCGGGTCGTATTCGCGCCGGTAGCGGAAGGCATTGGCGAGTTCCGGATAGGGCTCGCCGTTGATCGAGACGAGGCTTTCGGCGTCGCCGCGCGGATCGGAATGGTAGTAGAGATCGACCTCGGCGGCGGGGCACTGGGCCTGGCAGGTATAGAGGTCGGCGGTGAAGCGCTCCGGCGTCGTGGAGAAGCTGATCGGGAAATAATAGCCGTCGCACTTCCGCACGCACAGCGTCCGCACGGTATCGCTCCATTCGAAGAACCGGCCGCTTTCGTCGAAGAAGCCGTCGTCGCCGAGAAGCGCGTCGTTGTAGGTCGTGGCACAGCCGAGTTCCGCCATCCGGGCGCGGATGCGGGCGAGCCTGCGGCTGTCGGCGCCGACGCTGTAGCGGCTGCGCAACTGCTCCAGCTTGGCCATGTTGGCTTCCATGGCTTCCAAGCGCGGGATGATCCGGTTGCATTCCGGTCTCGGCTTGGAGCGGAAGAACAGGAACCCGCCGCCGAAACAGTTCGCCTGCCGCGCCCGCGCGCGCAGGCGCGCCAGTTCCGCACCCTGTTCCAGCAGCGCCTGGTCGAACTTGGCCGCCTGCTGGACGTCGCGGCTTCCGGCTCCGCCGAGCGCGCGGCTCAGTTCCTGCTGCAGCAATGCGCAGCCTTGCGCCAGCGCGCTGCCCGGCGCCAGGGCAAGCGCGAGGAACATGGCGAGCAGCGCGGCCGGCCGGCGGCCGGAAGGACAGGATCGGATATTCGTCATCTGTTCCGAGTTTACACGGATTCGCCCGTCAAAAGCTAACGGCCGGTCCATGAACGGCCGCTGAACGTAAGCCCCGCCGGACAAGGCCTAGCGTCCGGATCGTTCCATCGCCTCCACCACGGCGAGCACAGTCATGTTGACGACGCCGCGCGAGGTCACCGACGGCGTCAGCACGTGCGCCGGCGCCCTGGTGCCGAGCAGCGCCGGGCCGACATGCAGCGCGTCGGTCATCACCTTGATCAGGTTGAGCGCGATATTGGCCGCGTCGAGGGTGGGGAAGACCAGCAGGTTGGCCTCGCCTGACAGCCGGCTGTCCGGCATCACCCGGTCGCGCAGCGCCTCCGACAGCGCCGCATCGCCGTGCATCTCGCCGTCGACTTCCAGGTCCGGCGCCTTGTCCCAGAGGATCCGGACCGCTTCGCGCATCTTGCTGGCGCTCGCCGTGTCCTGCGAGCCGAAGTTGGAATAGGAAAGCAGCGCCGCCTTCGGCTTGAGGCCGAAGCGCTCGATGTGGTGGGCCGCAAGCAGGGTCATTTCCGCCAGTTCCTCGGCCGTCGGATTGTGGCTCACGTAGGTGTCGGTGAGGAACACCGTGCCATAGCTGGAGATCAGCATGCTGAGCGTCGACAGATCGTGCACGCCGTCCGCGAGACCGATCACGTTGCGCACGTCGCGCAGGTTCTTCTGGAACCGGCCTTCCAGGCCGCATAGCATGGCGTCGGCGTCGCCGCGGTGAACGGCGAGCGCGCCGATCAGCGTCGGGTTGAAGCGGACCGCCGCCCGCGCCGCCTCCGGCGTGATGCCCTTGCGGCCGGCAAGCTGGAAATAGGTGTCGACATAGTCGCGATAGCGCGGATCGTCCTCCGGATTGACGATCTCGAAATCGCGGCCGGGGCGGATGCGCAGGCCGTGGCGCTCGAGCCGGTGCTCGATCACGTGCGGCCGGCCGATCAGGATCGGTACGGCGGTCCTGTCCTCCAGCACCACCTGGGCGGCGCGCAGCACCCGCTCGTCCTCGCCTTCCGCATAGACGACCCGCTTGCCCGAGCCTCGGGCGGCGGAGAAGATCGGCTTCATGATCAGGCCGGAGCGGAACACGAAGCGGTTCAGCCGGTCGTGATAGGCCTCGAAATCGGCGATCGGCCGTTCCGCCACGCCGGACTCCATGGCGGCCTTCGCAACGGCCGGGGCGATGCGCAGGATCAGCCGCTGGTCGAACGG
>DATHRP010000426.1:0-3959 GCA_035465195.1 Afifellaceae bacterium
TCCGCAGAACCGCCGCGTTCCAGAACCTGGACCTTCGAGGCGTCCGACCCCAGTTCGGAGAGGAAAGCATCGGCGGTCTGGTCGATGAGCGGGAAAGTGCCGTAGTGGCATGGGAAAATCGTCTTGAAATCGAAGTAGCGCTTGCAGGCCAGTGCAGCCGTCCTGGCGCCCATGGTGAACCTGTCGCCGATCGGCACGATGCCGACATCGGGCGCATGCAACTCATTGATAAGCGCCATGTCGCCGAAAATGTCGGTATCGCCCATGTGATATACGGTCGGCTCGCCCTTCGCCTTGACGATCAGGCCAAGCGGATTGCCGAGATAGATCGACGCACCGTCCTTCGTGGTACCCGACGAATGCAGTGCGTTGACGAAGCTGGTGGTAAACGGTCCGCAGTCGATGGTTCCGCCATGGTTTCCCGGATTGATCCGGTCGCCTGACGCACCCTGGCTGACCAGCCACATGCAGACCTCGAAATTGGCGACCAGCATCGCACCGGTATTCTTCAGGATATCGAGCGCGTCACCTGTATGGTCGTCATGGCCGTGCGTGAGCAGGAGATGGGTGCAGCCTTCGGCAACCGCCCCCGCATCGCCTTTGAAGGACGGATTGCCCGACAGGAACGGGTCGATAAGGATTTTCGTCCCGGAAAATTCGAGCGTGAAAGCTGAGTGTCCGTGCCATGTGATTTTCATCGCGTGTCCTCCAGTTCACGAATTCGATGCAGGTATCCATTGTGCGGGATCGGATCGGTGCCGGCAATCATGTGCCGGTCACACGTCGTATGAACCCCTCGCGTGCTTCCGAATGGGCAAGCGCCCTGGGGCCGAGTACATGCCGGTCGAGAAAGAACCCGGTCAGGGCAAAGCCCTGTTCCAGATCCGCGACGGACGGCGGATCACCCTCGACGCGGTTGCTCAGGAAACGCGGCAGCCTGAGCATCCGGTTGTCATAGGGCATCCCGGCTTCGCGGCTGACGGCGCGGCCGCTCTTCGGCGAAACATAGGCCAGGTCGTCACTGCTTCCTGTCGCAGCACACGATCTAAGGTCCATCCCAAAGCCAAGCTCATCGAGCAGCAGAACCTCGAAGCGAACGATCATCTCGGCGGCGGTCATCGGTTCGTCCAGATTGTCGACGATGACGGTGAGCGGATCATAGAGGCGCGGATGGGGGTCCCGCTCCGGCAGGAGGCGCAGGTGCGCCGCAAGCAGTTGAAGGCCGTAGGCGGCCGAACGCGACGTCATCAGCGCTCCGGCGCGCTCCACCAATGGTTCGGCGCGGAACTGGCCGAGATGATCCTCCAGCCTTGCCCGCCATGTCACGGCTAGCGAATTGCCCGGCTGCAGCACGGGGCGCATCGTGCGCGACCGGCCACCGCGCACCAGGCCCAGGCAGCGGCCGCGGCCGCGGGTCATCACTTCCAGGATGACGCCGTTCTCGCCGTGGCGGCGGGTGCCGATCGCGATCGCCTCTTCGGTCCATTCCATGTCGGCAGACTAGCAGATCACCATCAGTGCATCAGGTCGGAAAATCGAGGCCCATTTCGCGGTAGCGTTCCGGATCGTCGGCCCAGTTGGAACGGACCTTTACGAACAGGAACAGATGGACCGGTTGGCCGAGCATTTCGGCAAGCTCCTTGCGAGCCGCCATGGAGATCGCCTTGATGCTGCTACCGCCCTTTCCGAGCACGATCTTGCGCTGGCTTTCCCTCGCAACGTAGATCACCTGCTCGATCCGCACGCCGCCGTCCTTGGTGTCTGTCCAGCTTTCGGTCTCGACGGTCGAGGCGTAGGGCAGTTCCTCGTGCAGCCGCAGCATCAGCTTCTCGCGGGTCACCTCGGCGGCCAGCCAGCGCATCGGCAGGTCCGAAACCTGGTCCTCGGGGTAAAGCCAGGGGCCCTCCGGCATTTCCGCCGCCAGATAGTCGAGCAGATCGTCCGTCCCGTCGCCGGTCAGCGCCGACACCATGAAAGTCCGCTCGAATGCGACCGCATCGTTGGCCGCCTTCGCAAGCTCCAGCAGACTGTCGCGGCTGCAGACGTCGACCTTGTTGAGGATGAGGACCTTCTTCATCGGTGCAACGGCAAGCTTCTGAAGGATCGCATTGACCTCGTCGGTCAGGCCCTTGCGCGCGTCGATCAACAGGGCAACGAGATCGGCGTCCGCGGCACCGCCCCAGGCCGTCGTCACCATCGCCCGGTCCAACCGTCGCTTCGGCGCGAATATTCCCGGCGTGTCGACAAAGATGATCTGGGCGGTCCCATGCATTCCGATGCCGCGCACCAGCGCCCGGGTCGTCTGCACCTTGTGGGTAACAATTGACACCTTTGACCCGACAAGGCGGTTGAGCAGGGTCGACTTGCCCGCGTTCGGCGCGCCGATCAGCGCCACGAACCCCGCGCGGGTCGGCGTCACGCCTTCCGCTACCGGCGACGTTGCATCGCTATCCGTCACTGCCCGCTCCAAATTCCTTCACGCCGCAGGACCGCCTCTGCGGCCTTATGTTCGGCCTCGCGCTTGGACCGGCCCTGTGCCGTTGCGCCCTCGAACCGATCGATGATCACCTCGACCTCGAAGACCGGCGCGTGATCGGGGCCTGAGCGGGAAATCTCGTGGTATCGCGGTGTCGACAGATCGCGCTTGTGTGCCCATTCCTGCAACTCGGTCTTGGCATCGCGCAACGGACCGGTCATGGAGTTGATTCGGTCGCTCCAGTTGCTCTCTATGAACGTGCGCGCCGCCTCCAGCCCGCCGTCGCAGTAGATCGCGCCGATGATCGATTCGCAGATATCGGCATGCAGGCCGTCAGCGGCCTTGCCGCCGCTTTTCAGAACACTGCCCTCGACGATCATGTAGCGCCCAAGGCCAAGAGTACGGCCGATTTCCGCGCAGGCTTCGCCACTGACCAAGCGTGCCAGGCGGCGGGACAATTCGCCCTCGGTGGCGTTGTCGTAACGTCCGACCAGCATGTCGGCGACGACGAGTCCGAGCACCCGGTCACCAAGGAACTCGAGGCGCTGGTATGTCGACAGGCCGGCATCCCTGTCCGCCGCGTCCTTCGCGCTGGCGTGGGTCAGTGCACGGCGCAGGAGATCGGGATCGGAAAAACGGTGGCCGATTTCCTGTTGCAGCGTCTCGAGATCAGGGCCGACCTTGGGTTCCGTCATAAAGGCCTGAAAAAGCGGTTGAACCGCAGCGTCCAGGGCCATTTCCAGACCTCCCAAGCCTGCGCGCCCTCATCGACCGAGAAGAACGTGATCTCCGCACGGCCAATCAGGTTTTCGGCCGGAACATAGGTGTCATTCGGATCGTCCGATCCGAATTGAAACCGGCTATCCGACGAATTGTCACGATTGTCGCCCATCATGAAATAGTGGCCCGGCGGAACGATGAACATTTCGGTATTGTCGCCGCGATCGTTCTCGTTTCTGTCGAGAGTGAGATAGGTGACACCATTCGGCAGCGTCTCGCGATATTGTTTCACCGAAACGGTCCGGCCAAAATCACCCTCACCGACAAATTCGCCTGCAGCCTCGCGTTTCACGGGTTGCCCGTTGATGTAGAGAACACTGTCCAGGACACGGATTCGATCACCTGGCAGGCCGACCACACGCTTGATGAAATCCGTATCGGTCTGGTTCGGCGGTCGAAACACGGCCACATCGCCTCGTTCCGGCTCCCCGGACCAGATGCGGCCGTGGATAAACGACCAGTCGCCATAAAACGAATAGCGGCCGTACCCGTAGCTGAACTTGGAGACGAACAGGTAATCGCCGACAAGCAGTGTCGGCATCTTCGAACCCGAGGGGATGCTGAACGGATGGTAGGCAACCGCGCGGAAGACCAGCGCAATGAGCAGAGCCTGAATGACGACGACGACCGTTTCGTATATCGCCGACTTTCCGGACTGTTTCTGATTGTCCTGAATATGCGTCGACGGCGACACGCGATCCGG
>DATHRP010000427.1:0-2447 GCA_035465195.1 Afifellaceae bacterium
CGCGGGCGGTCTGCACGGAGCTCTCCCAGATGTCCTCCGGCTCGTGCTCCACCCAGCCCGAAGCGGGAAAATGTTGCGCGAACTCCTGCTGCGCGACCCCGACGATCTCGAAAGCATCGTTGAAGACGATCGCCCGCGACGATGTCGTCCCCTGGTCCATCGCAAGAATGTAGCCGCCCATCGCCGCCTCCCGGATCTGCCCGGGGTCATCCCGCCGCCGAACCTGATATTGGCCGCGCCCCGTTGACCCAGTGTTAGGGGCACCTGCAACGCGCGGTCAAGCCCGTGGAATGCCGTGTCGGGCAACCCTTAAAGTTGCGGATTTTACCCATTCTTCACCCTTCGGCAGCGATAATCTCCCCGCCTGGCCCGCCGGCGGGGCCGAAGGAGACATGTCACCATGACAGGCAGCCAGCAGCGCAGACACGGCGCGGCCCCGGCATTGGCCCGGACCGCCGACCGTAATTGCCTGCGCGCGGGTTCGCGGCGGCGGCCATCATGATACCAAGCTGGATATTCGTCAGCCTGATCCTGGTCACCCAGTTCCTCGTGGTCGGCCTCGGTCTTGGCCTGATCGTGTTCTTCCGCCGCGCCAGCGCCGCAGCCGGCAAGGTCCGCCAGCTGGAAAAGCTGCTCGACGTCCTGGACGAGAGCATCGTCGTCTGCCGCGGCCTGCAGATCACGCTCGCCAACCAGAGCCTGTCCAGGCTGCTGATGACCGAGCCGGAACTGATCGAGGGCCGCCTGATCAGCGAACTGATCGACGACCAGCAGGCCGTGGACCGGCTGATGCTGGGCGAACCTGTGCTGCTGGAAACCGATATCCGCCAGCCCGGCGGCGAGCCGATCGCAGTGGAGATCGCCGCCCGCGCCATCGAGCAATACGGCGCCGCGCACCGGCTGCTGGAGATTCGCGATATCCGTGAACGCCGGGCCTCGCAGGAACGAATCCGCTTCCTCGCCCACCACGACGCCCTCACCAAGCTTGCCAACCGCGAAGTTCTGAAACGCCGGCTGGAAAAGGCCATAGAGCATGCCAAGGCGGACAACGGCCATTGCGCGGTGGTCTGGATCGACCTCGACAATTTCAAGGATATCAACGACACGTTGGGTCATTCGGCCGGCGACCGCCTGCTCTGCGATGTCGCGGACATGCTGGTCTCAGAGATGCCGTCGGATTTCACCGTAACGCGTTTCGGCGGCGACGAGTTCGTCATCGTCTGCGACGGCATACCCGACGCGCTCGAGGCCCGGCTGATCGGCCAGCAATTGCGCCGCCTGCTCAACGATCCCATCGAATTCTACGGCCGCCGGCTCAATGTCGGCGCATCGCTGGGGATTTCCGTCTATCCGGAGGACGGCCAAACGGCTGAGGAGCTGCTGGTCAACGCCGACCTGGCGCTCTACGAAGCCAAGGCGAACGGCCGCGGCCGCTACCAGCATTTCACCCAGCGCCTCAGCGACGAGCAGAACCGCAAGCGGGCGCTGGCCGACTGCCTGGCAAAGGCTATCGAAACCTCCGAGATCAAGCCCTTCTTCCAGCCGACCGTGCGGGCCCTCGACGGCCGCCTGGAAGGCTTCGAGGTCCTCTGCCGCTGGCATCACCCGGAATTCGGCGACGTGCCGCCGCAGGAATTCGTCAAGATCGCAGAGGAACAGGGTCAGGTCCCGTTCCTCACCGACGTCATCCTGCGCTCGGCCATTGAGACCGCCCGCGACTGGCCGGAAGACATGCGGTTTGCCGTCAACGTCTCGCCGCCCCAGATCAACAGCGCGCTGGTCGACCAGGTGCGGCTGATCCTGCGCGAGAACGATTTCGATCCCAAGCGGCTGGAGATCGAGGTGACCGAGGACGCGCTGATCCGCGATTTCGCACGCACCTCGAGCATGTTCTCCAGGCTGCGCTCGCTCGGCATCCAGATCGCCATGGACGACTTCGGGACCGGCTACACGTCGATCAACAATCTCAGGAAGCTCAACTTCGACCGCATCAAGATCGACAAGATCCTGACGATGGATATCCCCGAACACCGCCGCGCCAATGCGATCGTCCGCTCCATGATCGTGCTCGCCCGCGAACTCGACATCTTCATGACCGTGGAGGGGATCGAGACCGAGGAACAGTTCGAATTCTTCCGCGGCATGGATTTCATCGCGCTGCAGGGCTTCCTGTTCAGCCCGCCATTGCCGCGAAGCGCGCTGCAGGACCTGAAGATGTTCCATCCGCGCCAGTCCCCAACCGAGCCGGAGGATGCCAAGGTGATCCAGCTACCGCGAACCGGCAGGGCCTGATCCCGCCGCCGTTCCGGGCGCCCCATGCGCGTCCGCCCTGCGCGTCCCCCTGCGCGTACTCTGGGGAATCCGGCACTTGCCGGCACCCCGAATATAGCGATTGCATTTTTTCGCTCCTGCGACCATTGGCTGCAGCGACGCGTTAACCATAGTTG
>DATHRP010000428.1:0-5055 GCA_035465195.1 Afifellaceae bacterium
CCAGGAGCGCATGGGCCTCAGCTATCCCAAGATGTTTGCCGACGATCATTATGCGGAGTCGATCCGGATCGCCTCCATGCATGTCTTCGCGGCCGCCCTGGCGGATATGTGTGTCCACGCGGTGGCCCATATCGGTGCCGGGGGGCGCCTCGAACATGCGGAGAACCGGCGGATGGCCATGGCCTGCTATCGCCACGGCATCGCGGCTAACGCCGGCCAACTGACCGATGCCCACGACCCGGACGCCTGGTACGCCGCGTTCGAAATGCGGCTCGAAGAGACGCTCTGGAACAATATTGCCGCCGGTGTCAGCGCCTTTACCGAAAGCCCCAAGGCACTGGTCCGATGGGCACCGATCTCGGATGATTACAAGGAACTCGATCGGGAGATAGTCAAAAACTCGATCCGCTTCGCGTGGAACGAGGTCCTGGCCGATTACCGCACGCGGCTCGACGCGGCCGGGGTGGTGGCGGATTGGAAGTTGCGCGCCTCGCCCGAAAACTGACGTCTATTTCCGTCGCGCGACCGCCTTCCACCATGAGGCCGGTTTTTGCCCCGATTCGGCCTGCGGCCACGTTAGGATGGCCGGATTACGCCCTTGAATCGGCTTGGCATCTTGTCGTTTCGGGGTTCTTTCGCGAATTGCCCAGCCTCTGCTAGTATGCCGCCAACAATATAACCAGGCAGCGCACCGGCTGGAGGGAACGGAACAGCGCATGGCTTCGCCCACATTCATCGTCGCGGATGATCACCCGCTCTTCCGCAAAGCTTTGCGCCAGACCGTGGAAGCTGCGTTCGAGGCTGCCGTCATCGTCGAGGCCGGCAGCCTCGACGAGGTGACTGAAGCCCTGGCTGCCCATGTCGATGCCGATCTTGTCCTGTTCGACCTGAACATGCCCGGTGCGCGCGGCTTTTCCGGCCTGATCTATCTGCGGGCGCAATATCCGGAAGTTCCGGTCTGCATCGTCTCGGCAACCGAGGATGCCGCGACGATCCGTAACGCCATGGCGCTGGGTGCGTCCGGATATGTCCCGAAGTCCGGTTCCACGGAACAGATCCGGGAGGCGATTTCGGTGATCCTGGCCGGCGACACCTGGCTGCCCGAGTCGGTTGATTTGCGGGCCGCACCGGACGAGTACCTGGAGCTGACCAACCGTCTGCGCTCGCTGACGCCTCAGCAGGTTCGCGTCCTGATGATGTTGAGCGAAGGTTTGCTCAACAAGCAGATCGCCTACGAACTGGGCGTATCGGAAGCCACTGTCAAAGCCCATGTTTCCGCCATTCTGCAGAAGCTGCAGGTGGAAAATCGTACCAAGGCAGTACTGGTCGCCGGCAGGATCGAAGCCGGGAAATGGGCGAGCGCGACGCACTGACCGCTCGGCAGCCCGTTATTCGGCGGCCGGCCGCAGTACGCTGAGCTGCGAGATCAGCGCCCTGAGCGCTGCCGGCTTGAGCGGTTTGTGAAGCACGCGAACGTTGGAACTCATGGCGGCATCACGCACTTCCGCCGAACGGTCGGCGGTGATCAGCACTGCAGGGATGTCCGGTCCGTATTTCCAGCGTATGTCGGTGATAGCGGCGAGGCCGTTATTGTCGTCAAGGTGGTAGTCGACGAGCAATATGTCCGGCGGGACCGCTTCCTTCCGCAACACCCTCAGCGCCTCCTTGCCGCTTGCCGCGGTCATGACCTCGCAGCCCCAGCCGCCGAGCAATGCCTGCATGCCGGACAGGATCTTGGCGTCATTGTCGATGCACATCGCGCTGACGCCGGCCAGGGCGGCCCGGACAGGCTCGGCGGCCGGTCGTCCGTCCGGCCGCACCGGCACGCCGACGGCGAGCGGAATGTCGAGCGTGAACGAAGTGCCATGCCCGGGCCGCGACTCCATCCGGATCTGTCCACCCAGCACGCGCACGATCCGCTGCACGATCGAAAGACCTAGGCCAAGTCCGGGCGCCGCGCGGGCGCCGGACTCCAGTCGCTGGAATTCGTTGAAGGCGCGCTCGCGGTCCGCCAGGGGAATCCCGACGCCGGTATCGAAGACCGAGAAGAGCAATTTGCCGTTCTTGCGCCGGCATCCGACGAGGACACGACCCGATGGCGTGTACTTGATGGCATTGGACACGAGATTCTGGACGAGCCGGCCAAGCAGGTGGGGGTCCGAGCGGACGGAAAGAGAGCACGGCACGATAATCAGCTCGAGACTCTTCTGTCGGGCCTGCGGTTCGAATTCCACGCGGAGCCTGTCGAGGATATCCTGTATCCTGAAAGCCTGGATGTTCGGCTTGAGCTGGCCGCTGTCGAGCTGCGAAAGCTCCAGGACGGCCCGGAAGATGTCCTCCACCGAATCCAGTGCGGTCCCCAGGTCCCGGGCGAGCTCCGACTGTCTGTCGGGGTTTGCTCTTTCCGAAATGGCCGAAGCGTATAACCGCGCGGCGTTCAGGGGCTGCAGGATGTCGTGACCCGCCGCGGCGATGAACCTCGTCTTGCCGATATTCGCCTCTTCGGCCGCCGCGTTCGCCCTTTCCAGGGCATCGTTCAGCAGTACCAACTCTTCGGTGCGCTGCGCCACGCGGCGTTCCAGCGTCTGTTTGGATTGGCTGAGTTCGGCTTCGCTCTCGACCTGTTCGGTGACGTCGCTGACGATGACGGCAATGGAATTGTCGTTCAGTCGCCGCGGCTCCATCCGCAGGATCCGGCCTGTCGCCGGATGACGGCCCTGGAACTGTTCCTGGCGCCCGACGATCGCCTCGATCTGCTCCGCCGCGCGCGCCACTGTCTCGCCTCCGCCATAAAGGCCCGTTTCGGCGAGATGGTGGACGATGTCGGCAAGACTTGCGCCGACCTGGCCGTAGATCTGCGGCAGGTCCAGCATTTTCCGGAACGGCTTGTTCCAGCAGACCAGGTGCATGTCCTGGTTCAGTACTGCAATGCCCTGGTCCATCTGGTCGAGCACGGTCTGCAGTAGATCGCGATTGTACTGGATGGCTTCCGTCGCATCGTCGAGTAGCCGGTGGGCCGCACGCGTCGTCGGATCGTCACGATTGATCAGCAGCGACAGAACGAGCCGGGAGGATGCCGCGCCGATGGCGCTGGCCAGCAGTTGTTCGGAAAACTTCAGCAGATGAAGGTCGACCGGGGCCTTCAGATCTATGCGGCGGTCGGTTTCGCGCATCAGGCGGTCGAACGACCGGTCGGTCCGTTCATGGCCGAGATAGCGGGCAATCGTGTCTTTCAGGTCGCCGATCGTCACGTCAGTCTGAAATGGCCGGAAGACCGGCGTGGTGGCCCGTTCCGCCGGCGCGAAGATGTTGGCCTGCAGCCGTTCGATCAGTTGCAGCGGGCGGCTCAGCGACACGAAGACAAGAGCGCCGATATTGGCGGCCAGGCTCCAGAACAGCCCGTGGGCCAGCGGGTCGAACGCAAAATTGAACAAAGCCTGAGGCCGGAGCATCGAAATGCCGCCAGGACCTTCGTTCATGAATTCGGCGGACAGCAACCCGGCATTGGCGAACGCCGGCAACAGCAGCGTGTAGCCCCAGATTGCGAATCCGCTGACCATGCCGGCGATTGCGCCACGCGCGGAGGCCCTGCGCCAGATCAGGCCGCCGAAAAACGCCGGGGCAAGCTGGGCGATCGCGGAAAACGACAGCAATCCGATACTGGCGAGCGCACCGCTGGCGGCAACACGATAGTAGCAATAGGCGAGCAGCAGCACAGCGATGATCGAGGCGCGGCGGACATTCAGAATGAAGACGCCCATATCGGCCGGCTGGCGGGATTCGCCGCGCTGGCGGACGATCAGCGGCACGATGATTTCGTTGGAAATCATGATGGCGAGCGCCACGCTGGCAACGATCACCATCGCCGTCGCCGCCGAAAGCCCGCCCAGGAAGGCGATCAGCGTAATCAGCTCCGAACCCGCCACATGCGGCAGTTCCAGGACGAAGAGGTCGCCGTCGGTACCGGTGCCGAATGTCAGAACGCCGGCAACGGCGATCGGAATGACGAACAGGTTTATTGCGACGAGATAGGCCGGAAACAGGATGGCCGCCCGCTTGATCTCCTCGGGCGAGTTGTTCTCCACCACCGTGATGTGAAACTGCCTCGGCAGCAGCAGGGCGGCAACCAGCGCCAGCGACGTCATGGCGAGCCACCTGCCGCCGGAAAGGTCACGCGAGAAGGTGCCGACAATATCGGCGTTCCGCGATGCCTGTTCGAAAAGGTCGCCCGGCCCTTCGAACAGCACAAAGGTTACATAGACGCCGACGATCAGGAAGGCCGCCAGCTTGATGACGGCTTCCACCGCCACCGCCAGCATCATGCCTTCCTGGTGTTCCGTGGCGTCTGTATGGCGGGTGCCGAAAAGGACCGCGAACAGGGCGAGGGCGACGGCGATGAGCAGCGAGATGTCGCCGAAGATCGGAAACCGCTCCACGTCAATGTCGAACGCGGTGCCCGGCGAGATGCCGGGAAGCAGGGTCACCAGCGAGGCGGAGACCGCTTTCAGCTGCAACGCGATATAGGGCACCGTTCCCACGACGGTGATCAGGGTCGCTACGACCGCGACGGTCTGGTTCTTGCCGTAGCGCGAGCTCAGGAAGTCGGAGACCGAGGTTATCCGCTCCGCCTTCGACAGGCGCGCCACGCGCATGATCAGCGGATATCCGACCGTGAACATCAGGATCGGACCTATATAGATCGGCAGGAAATCGAGCCCGGAGACGGAGGCGAGGCCGACCGAGCCGAAAAAGGTCCACGACGTGCAATAGACCGAAAGGGCGAGGGCGTAGATCGCCGGCCGCGCCCGGTTGCCGCGGCGCTGCGCCAGCCGGTCGCCGTACGAGGCGACCAGGAACAGGGCTCCGATATAGACAAACGCGGCGACCACCGCGATCAGGCCGATATTCAACTGAAAGACCCTTGCTGTCGAATTGCGGCCGATCATAGCAGACGGTTGCCGGTCGCAGGCAAGATGATCGTGAGAACGGGCGTTTACGCGCAAGCACCGCCGCTCTATGGATGGCGCTGCGGCCGGCCGCCTGACTGATGCCGGA
>DATHRP010000429.1:0-7134 GCA_035465195.1 Afifellaceae bacterium
CGGATGTCGTACTGCTCGATCTTGAGGCGGGCATCGGCGCGGATCGCGTCGATGTTGAGGAACGGACCATTGAGATAGAGATCGTCGTAATGGTAGCCGAGGATGGCGTTCTCGTTCTCCTCGAACGCCATGACGAGGCCCATGCGGTGCCGGTCTTCCGGCACGTGGGCGAGGCCGGCAGCCCGAAGCGCGGAAGGATCGGCGCCGGTCGTCGCACCGATCGGCTTGCCGTCGATCAGGACGCGGCCCGAGGCCGCCCTGCGGATGCCGGCGATCGCTTCCAGCAGTTCCGACTGGCCGTTGCCGGCCACGCCGGCGATGCCGACGATCTCGCCGGCGCGCACCTCGAGGTTGACGCCCTTTACCCGGGTGACGCCGCGCTGGTCGCCTACGACAAGGTTCTCGACCTGCAGCAGCGTGCGACCCGGCTTGGCCGGGCCCTTCTTGACGCGCAGCAGGACGCGGCGGCCGACCATAAGCTCGGCAAGCTGCTCCGGCGTCGTCTCCGCCGTCGCGACGGTTGCGACCATCTCGCCACGCCGCATCACCGAGACATTGTCGGTGACGGCCATGATCTCGCGCAGCTTGTGGGTGATCAGGATGATCGTCTTGCCCTGCTCGCGAAGCTGCCGGAGGATGCGGAACAGGTGATCGGCCTCCGCCGGGGTCAGCACGCCGGTCGGCTCGTCGAGGATCAGCGTCTCGGCGCCGCGATAGAGCGCCTTCAGGATCTCCACCCGCTGCTGCAATCCGACCGGCAGGTCGCCGACGACGGCGTCAGGGTCGACCTCCAGCGCATAATCGTCTTCCAGCCGCTGGAGTTCGGCGCGCGTTGCGGCAACCCCGCGGCGCAGCACCGTGCCGCCCTCGGCGCCGAGCATGACGTTTTCCAGAACCGTGAACGGGTCGACCAGCATGAAATGCTGGTGCACCATGCCGATCCCGGCGCTTATCGCGTCGTCCGGCGAGCGGATATCGGCGCACCTGCCGTCAATCCTGACTTCGCCGGAATCGGCCTGGTAAAATCCGTAGAGGATCGACATCAGGGTCGACTTGCCGGCGCCGTTCTCGCCGACGATGCCGTGAATCGTGCCCTTGGCGACGGCCATGTTGATGTCGCGGTTGGCATGGACCGGCCCGAAGCTCTTGTCGATGCCGATCAGTTCGATCGCGGGAGACCGCGCGGTCTCGGATGTGGTCATGGCCGGGCCGGATTTTGCCGCAGATGGCGGACCCGGACCGGCCGGTCCGGGCCCGCAGGTCAGTCGGTCATGCCGCGGTCACGAGACCGGACAGGCATTGTCCGCCATGTAGTCATGCACCTCGATGTCGCCGGAGATGATCTTGGCCCTGGCCTCGTCGACCTTGGCCTTCATGTCGTCGGTGATCAGCTTGGCATTGTTGTCGTCCAGCGCATAGCCGACGCCCTCCTCCTCCAGGCCGAGAGCCTGGATTCCGGACGACCAGTTGCCGCTCGCGCCGTCGCTGAAGGCCTCGAACACGGCATTGTCGACGCGCTTCAGCATGGATGTCAGCACCGAACCTGGGTGCAGGTAGTTCTGGTTGGAATCGACGCCGATGCCGAGCTTGCCGGCGTCCGCCGCCGCCTGCAGCACGCCGAGGCCGGTTCCGCCGGCAGCATGGTAGACAACGTCGGCACCGCGATCGAACTGGCTCTTGGCAAGTTCGCCGCCCTTGACCGGGTCGTTCCACGCCGCGCCGGTGGTGCCGGTCATGTTCTGGTAGACCTCGATATCGGGGTTGACCGCCTTGGCGCCCTGCACATAGCCGCAGGCGAACTTGCGGATCAGCGGAATGTCCATGCCGCCGACGAAGCCGACCTTGCCGGTCTTCGACGCCATGGCCGCGAGCATGCCGACAAGGTAGGAGCCTTCATGCTCCTTGAAGACGATCGAGCGGACGTTGGGAAGATCGACGACCATGTCGACGATGGCGAAATTCGTGTCGGGAAACTCCTTGGCGACCTTTTCCAGCGCCTGGGCCTGGGCGAAGCCGATGCCGACGACCGGATTGTGGCCGCGGCGGGCGAAGTTGCGCAGGGCCTGCTCGCGCTGCGACGCGTTCTGCACCTCGAAATCGCGGTAGGCTTGCCCGGTCTCCTTGGTGAAGCGCTCGGCGCCGTTGTGGGCCGCCTCGTTGAAGCTCTTGTCGAACTTGCCGCCGAGGTCGTAGACCACCGCCGGCCCCTCGGCCATTCCCGGGCTCGCCAACAGCGCCTGGCCGGCCACCATGACGATCGCTGCTGCCGCAGCGAACCATTTATTCTGCATCATTTGCTCCCGTCTCCTGCACGCCCCGAAAGGCACTCAACCAGCCCGTGCCGGGCCTGAAATGGCGGACATTCCAGCCTGTGGAACCGGACCGGACGCCCCCTAAACGGGTAGATAACCACGCCGCGAATGCCAATGCACCCGTTTTTTCCGGCTTCCGGCTGCCCGGTTGCGCTTGTTCCAGAGGCGTCATAGGCTTATCGCTCGATAACGGAACGGCTGGCCGGAAACGGCTCGGTCAACCCGCCCAAACCCTCCAGGTTTCGCTCCATGGTTCCATCCGCAACAGTCGTTCCGATGTCGTTTCCGGTGCTGGTCGGCGACATCGGCGGGACGAATGCGCGCTTCGCGCTGCTGAGCGACGCCCATGCCGAACCGAAAACGTTCGAACCGGTCCACACCGGCGATTTTCCGGACATCGAAACGGCGGTGGAGGAGAGCGTATTCGCCATGACCAGCGTCATGCCGCGCTCCGCCGTCATTGCCGTTGCCGGCCCCGTCCAGGGCGAGGAGATCGACCTCACCAACGCCGACTGGGTGATCCGGCCGCGGACAATGATGGATCGGCTCGGCGTCGACGACGTGGTGATCGTCAACGATTTCGAGGCGCTCGCGCTGGCGCTGACCTCGCTCGGCGACGACACGCTGCACGCGATCGGCGGCGGGGAGGCGGAGCTCAACGGGCCGAAGGTCGTGCTCGGCCCGGGAACCGGGCTCGGCGTCGCCGGCATGATCCCCGCCAACGGCATCTGGGTGCCGATCCCCGGCGAGGGCGGCCACGTCTCGTTCGGTCCCGTGGAAGCGGACGAGTTCCCTGTCTGGCAGGCACTGGAGCCGGAGCACGGACGCATTTCCGCCGAAGCGGTGCTTTCGGGCCGCGGGCTCGTGCGCCTCTACAGGGGCGTTGCCAAAAGCGAGGGCGCGTCGCCGCGCTTCACCCGGCCGGACGAGATCAGCGACGCCGGCCTCGCGGCAAGCGACGCAACCGCCCGGCGCACACTCGACCTCTATTGCCGGCTGCTCGGCCGGCTTGCCGGCGACCTGGCCCTGACCTTCATGGCCAGCGGCGGCGTCTATATCGGCGGCGGTATCGTGCCGCGCCTGTTGCCTTTACTCGACGCGAGCGAATTCCGGTCGGCCTTCGAGGCCAAGGCCCCGCATGGCGATTTCCTCAAATCGGTGCCGTGCCGGGTGATCACCGGCGAGCGGCCGGCTTTGACCGGGCTTGCCGCCTACGCCCGCGCGCCGGCGCTCTTCGGCGTTTCACTGGAGGGGCGACGCTGGACACGCTGAGCGCCTCGCCGACACTTCCGACGCACCCGCATCGCGGCCCCCGCCAAGGCGGCCGATGATCGAGAAGCTCAGCCACAATGCCCAGGGCATGCTCTGGATGCTCCTGTCCACCGCGGTGCTGGCCAGCATGCATGCCGGCGTCCGCCACGTCGCCGCCGACCTGCATCCCTTCGAGGTCGCGTTCTTCCGCAACCTGTTCGGCTTCATGGCGATCCTGCCGATGCTGCTGCGCGCCGGCCGGTCGGGCCTTGCAAGCGAGCAGCCGAAACTGCAGGTGCTGCGCGGCGTGACAGGCATCGCCGCCATGCTCACCTGGTTCTATGCGCTGAGCGTGGTGCCGATCGCCACCGCCACGGCGCTGAGCTTCACCGCCGCGGTCTTCGCCTCGCTGGGCGCCCTCGTCTTCCTCGGCGAAAAAATGCGGCTCAGGCGCTGGGTAGCCGTGATCATCAGCTTCGTCGGGGTGTTGATCATCCTGCGGCCGGGCACCGGCGGCTTCGACGCCAAGTCGCTGCTGGTCCTGCTGTCGGCGTCGATGTGGGGCGCCGGCGTCGTCATCGTCAAGCAATTGTCGCGGACCGACACGGGCGTGTCGATCGTCGGCTGGATGGGAATCACGTTGACGGTCCTGTCGATCCCGCCGGCGATCCTGGTCTGGACGACGCCGAGCGTCACTCAGCTCTGCTGGCTCGCGCTTATCGGTATGCTCGGTACGATCGGCCACCTGACGATGATCCGCGGCCTGAGGCAGGCGGAGACGACGGCGGTGATGAGCGTCGATTTCGCCCGTCTGTTGTGGGCGACCCTGCTCGGCTCGTTCTTCTTCGCCGATCCGGTCGATGCCTTCACCTGGGTCGGCGGCGGCGTGATCTTCGCAAGCGGCATCTACATCATCTACCGCGAGAGCAAGGTGAAGGCGCAGGCCTGACGGGCTCAGCCTCCGTTCACCGTCCCGACCAGCTTGGCAACCGAATCCGGCAGGCCGACTCCGGCCAAAAGGCGGCCATCGTCTTCCGGTTCGCCGGCGACGGTCCTGAATGGGATGACCCCGGCCCAGACCGGCAGGCCGTAATCCTCGTCCTCGTCGACCGGCGGTCCGGAGCGCTGCTTGCAGGACGCCGCCTCGATCGTCACACGCAGGATGCTGGTGGCCCGGAGCTCCTTTTTTGTCGCCAACCGCGCCTCGTCCCAGCGGCCAGGTGCCATGTGATCGGTGATCGCCGCCATCGCCGCCTCGCGTTCATGCGTGTCCGTCGTTTCGACGGCCATGCCGTGGATCACGGCCGAGCGGTAGTTCACCGAGGAATGAAACGCCGAACGGCCGAGCACCAGCCCGTCGACATGGGTGACGCAAAGGCAGACCGGCGCGCCGGCGCGCAGGGCCTTGACGAACCGGGTCGCCCTTGCGCCATGCAGGTAAAGGGCTTCATCGATCCGGCCGTAGACCATCGGGATCACGACCGGGCGGCCGTCGGCGACGAAGGCGGCATGGGTGACGAAGCCGGCATCGAGCACCGCGAACACGGTCTCGCGGTCATATGCCGCGCGGTCGGACTTGCGGACGCGGTTCAATTTCTGGACTGCAAAGGGCTGCATCGGTGTATCCTCAGGGAGGCATTGTCATGGCGCTTCAATTGCGCGAGAATTGGCCTCTGAAAAGCTCCGATTTTTGAAAATCTAGGGAACCAATTGCAGATCCTGCTTTCAGGCGTCGTCGATCTGGACAGGGACAGCGCGGAGCCGCTCTTTCTCCAGCTCTATCGCGCGCTGCGGGAGGCGATCCTGGACGGCACCCTGGGGCCGGGCGACGCCATCCCGCCGAGCCGGACCGCTTCCGCCGACCTGGGTGTCAGCCGCCGGACGGTGCTGGCCGCGCTCGACCAGTTGTCCGGCGAAGGGTTCCTGGAAAGCCGGCAGGGCTCCGGCACGCGGGTCGCCAGGTGGCAACGGCAGATCGAAACCGGCGGCCGGCCGGCCATTGCCGGCGGCGGCCAGGCAACGATCCGGCCGGCGAGCCGCTGGGAGGCGCTCTGGCCGCAGGGCCGGACGGAGGATGCCCACGTGCTGCCCCGCGCCCTGCGACCCGGCCTGCCCGACCTCCGGCTTTTCCCGAAGGAGATCTGGGGCCGGTTGCTCCGGCGCGCGAGCACGCGGCTGGACGCCCGCGAACGGGGCTACGCCTTCATGTCGGGCCACCCGGCGCTGAAGGAGGCAATCGCGCGGCATCTTGCCGAACGCCGCCTGGTCCATGTCGAGCCCGAGCGGCTGGTGATCGTCTCCTCGGCGCAGAGCGCGCTCGATCTCTGCGCCCGCCTGCTGCTTGAGCCAAGCGACAGGGTCTGGATGGAAGAGCCCGGCTATCGCGGCGCGCGCGCCGCGTTCCTGTTTGCCGGCGCGGAGTTGGTGCCCGTGCCGACCGACGAGAACGGGCTCGATTTCGAACGCTTCACCGGTGGTCCGCCGCCGAAGATCATCTATGTGACGCCGTCGCACCAATATCCGATGGGCTGTATGCTGTCGCTGGAGCGGCGCCACGCGCTGCTCGACTATGCAGCCACGGTCGGCGCCGCGATCATCGAGGACGATTACGACAGCGAGTTCCAGTTCGAGGGCCGGCCGATCGCCGCCATGCAGGGGCTGAGACCGGAAGCGCCGGTGATCTATCTCGGGACCCTCTCGAAGACCATCGCTCCGGCACTCCGGCTCGGTTATCTCGGCGTGCCGGCCTCGATCTGCGACGGCCTCGTCAGGCTGCAGAACAACACCGGCCAGGCGACGGCGACGGACATCCAGGTCGCCGCCGCCCTGTTCCTGTCGGAAGGTCACTACGCGGCGCATCTGAGGCGCTCGCAGCGCATCTATACCGGTCGGCGCGACCGGCTGATCGGCGCCCTGGAGCACCATCTCGGTGGCATGTTCACCGTCAGCCGCCCGGCCGGCGGCGTCCAGCTTGCCGCGCAGTTGAGGACCAATGCCTCGGATGTCACCGTCGCCGGACGGCTGCTTGAGGCCGGGGTGGAAACGCGGGCCCTGTCGGACCTCTGTTACGGCCCGGCCTGCCGCAACGGACTGGTGCTCGGCTTCGCCGCCTGGAGCGAGAGCGAGATCGAACAGGCTGTGCAGATGATGGCGCGTTGTCTGAAGGGCGCGTGTTAGCGCCTGCGCTTCGCTCCGGCCTGCGGTTCGGCCTCGGCCGGGTCTTCCGGCCAATCGTGCTTGGGATAGCGGCCGCGCATGTCGGCGCGGACGTCAGCCCAGGCGCCGCGCCAGAAGCCGGGCAGGTCGCGGGTGAACGCCAGCGGCCGGCCGGCCGGCGAGAGAAGCTCCAGCAACAATGCGTGCCGTCCGTCCATGACTGTCGGATGTTCGTTCAGGCCGAACAGGTTCTGCACCTTCAGGCGGACGACAGGATCCTCGCCGGAATAGTCGATCGGCACGGTCTGGCCGCTCGGCGCCGTGAAACGGTCCGGCAATTGCCGGTTGAGGTCGGCCATGCGCTGCCATGGCAGCAGGCCGGCGAGCGCGTTCTTCAGGTCCCTCGGGCGGATCC
>DATHRP010000430.1:0-11578 GCA_035465195.1 Afifellaceae bacterium
GAGGGCGTCGCGCTCGACGACGCACTGCAACAGGCCATCCGCAAGCGCATCCGTGACGGCGCTTCTCCGCGCCACGTCCCGGCCCGCATCGTTGCCGTCGCCGACATACCGCGCACCAAGTCCGGCAAGATCACAGAACTGGCGGTGCGCGACATCGTTCACGGCCGCGAGGTCAAGAACAAGGAAGCGCTCGCCAATCCCGAGGCGCTCGATCTCTACCGCGATCTGGAAGAACTGAAATCCTGACCGGACCTGTCGTCCTGCCCGGCACGCAGCAGCAGCATCAGCGGGATCACGCCGATCGCCACGATCACTAGGGCGGGCGCCGCCGCCTCCTCGAAGACGCCGCGCGACGCCTGGGCATAGACGTAGGTCGCCAGGGTCTCGAAATCGAACGGCCTCAGCAGCACCGTCGCCGAAAGCTCCTTCATAGTATCGACGAAGACCAGCAGCCATGCGGCGCCGAGGGCGCCCTGCAGCAGCGGCAGGTGGACCTCGAAGAGCATCCGGCCCGGTCGCCGGCCGAGCGTGCGCGCCGCCATGTCGAGATGGTCGCTGATCTTGGCCATCGCCGCCTCGAGCGAGCCGTGCGACACCGCCAGGAACCGCACCAAGCAGGCATAGACGATGGCGATCCCGGAGCCCGCAAGCAGCAACCCGGTGCTGACGCCGAAAAGATGCCGCATCACGCCGTCGACGAAATTGTCGACGGCAGCCAGCGGTATCAGGATGCCGATCGCCAGCACCGTGCCGGGAATCGCATATCCGATCGAGGCAAGCCGGCCGAGGGCGCTGACGGCGCGTGAACGGGACAGGCGTGCCGCGTAAACCAGTACGAAAGCCATCAGCACTGCCAGGCAGGCCGTGAGCGTTGCGATGGTGACGCTGTTGAGCCCCGCCGACAGCACGGCCGCCGAGGCGAATTGTTCCAGCCGGCGCGACGCGTAGTCGGCAAGCAGCATCGCCGGGAACGCGAAGCCCAGCAGCACCGGCAGGAGGCAGGCAATCCCTGCGGCAAACGCCCGCCAGCCGCCAAGCTGGAACGGCGCCGGCCGCTGGTGTCGGCGACCCGTTGCATGATAGCTCTGCCGGCCGCGGGCGGCCCTCTCTGCGGCGATCAGCATGAAGACAAACAGGGTGAGGATCAGGGCAAGCTGCGCGGCGCCGGCGAGATTTCCGCGGTTCAGCCATGTATCGTATATCGCGAAGGTCATGGTGCGGACGCCGAAAAACTCCACCGCGCCGATATCGTTCAGGCACTCCATCAGGACGAGGCCGACACCGGCGGCGATCGCAGGCCTGGCAAGCGGAACCGCGACATGTGTGAAGAGCCGGCGCGGGCCGCAACCGAGCGTCCGCGACACTTCCAGCGCCGCCGCCGACTGCATCATGAAAAGGATCCGCGATGTCATGTAGACGTAAGGGTAGAGCACCGCGCTCATCACGAAGATCGCACCGGGCAGGCTGCGGATCTCGGGGAACCAGTAATCACGGCTGCTGGTGAACCCGAACAGCGCGCGAAGCGCCGTCTGGGCTGGGCCCGTATAGTCGAGCAGTTCGACATAGGTGTAGGCGACGATGTAGGTCGGCACCGCGAGTGGAAGGACGAGGGCGACCTGCAGCAGGTTCCGGCCGGGAAACCGGCACATGGTAATCAGCCATGCCGTGCCGACGCCGATCACTGCCGTGCTGATTCCGACGCCGGCAAGCAGCAGCACCGTCGTTACCGCGGCGCGGCCGAGAACGGTCGCGGCGACATGCTCGAGCGCCGCTGACGACGAGCCGGCCGAAATGGCCGCCAGTGCGATCAGCGGTACCGCGACGAAGCCGCAGATCAGCAGCGCGACGGCAACCGCCCGCAGCGAGCCCAGTCCGACGCGCCGGCCTTTCGACCGGTTCGTGGAGCGGATCACTGTCGGCGGGATGGAAACCAAGAGCGTGGGAGGGTCTGCTTCGCCGGTCCGGGTCGCCGTGGCGATCCGGACCGGACGGTTGGCGGTATCAGGAACTGGGGCCGTCGTCGAAGCCGACGCGATCGACCAGTTCGCTGGCTTCCTTGCGGTGGTCGGCGATATCGGAAAGCGGCAGCGTATCCGCCTTCAGTTCGCCGAACGAGCGGACGATGTCGGAGATGGCGACACCGTCGACCACCGGATATTCGTGGTTGGTCTCGGCATAGAACTCCTGCGCATCGTCGCTGGTCATGAATTCCATCAGCTTCACCGCATTGTCGCGGTTGGGAGCATTCACCGCCTGCGCCATGCCGGAAATGTTGACATGTGAGCCGCGATCGTCGCTGTTCGGGAAGATCACGTTGACCGAATTGGCCCACTCCTTCTGCTCCGGCTCCTTCTCATTGGTCAGCATCAGCGCCATGTAATAGGTGTTGCCGAGCGCGACGTCGCACTCACCGGCATAGATGGACTTGACCTGGGCGCGGTCGTTTCCGGCCGGCTTGCGCGCCAGGTTGTTCTTGACGCCCTCCAGCCACTTTTCGGCGTCCTTGAGTCCGTGATGGGCGATCATCGAGGAGATCAGGCCGATTGAATAGACATGCTGGCCGGAGCGGGTACATACGCGACCCTTCCATTTCGGATCGGCCAGGTCCTCGTAGGTCAGCGCCTTTTCCGAGACGCGCCCCTTCGACGCATAGATCACCCGGGAGCGGGCTGTCAGGCCGAACCAGTTACCCTCGGGATCGCGGTACTGGGCAGGGATCCGGCTGTTGATCACCTCGTTGGTCAGCGGCTGCGTGACGCCCGCATCCTTGGCCGCCGACAGCCGGCTGATATCGACCGTCATGATCACGTCGGCCGGCGAATTGGCGCCTTCCGCCCTGATCCGTTCCTCCAGGCCCTTCTCCGCGAAAATAACCCGCGTCTTGATGCCGGTCTTCTCGGTAAAGGCATCCGTCAGCGGCTTGATCAGCTCGGGCTGGCGGTACGAATAGATATTGACGACCTCTTCGGCGAGAGCCGGAGACATCATCGCGGACAATGTAACGGGAAGCAGTACGCAGCCGGTGAGGCCGCCAAGACGTTTCAGCATATTCCTCTCCAATCGAAAGGGTTCAAGGCCCAGACATCGGGTCGGGCAGGATCGCCCGAACCCGGTTTATTTAAATATGCCGGATTGAGTCAAGTTTTACGTGGTCACGAATTTGTATGAAAATACAATAGATTAGAAGAATTCTAATCTGGCAGTCACAAAGCATTTGTCGGAGGGAAGACGGAGAGAAATGGTACGAACGGGTGGGGTCGAACCACCGACCTTCGGATCCACAATCCGACGCTCTAACCAACTGAGCTACGTTCGCACGTTCCTCGCGGAAGTGAGCGAAATCTAGATTTTTGCCGGCGAGATTTCAACCCGCTTTTCCGGCGATTTTCCGCAAGAAAAAAGCCCGGCGGAGCCGGGCTTTCAGAATGGGAGTAGGTATCGCCTTACTTGGCCGAAACGGCCTGCGAATAGGCCTTCTTCGCCGGCTTGGCGGTCTCTTCGGCGAACTTCGTGACGCTGGACTGGTAGTCCTTGGCATAGTCGAAGAAGCTGTCGAATTGCTCGCGGGCGAATTTGGCCTGCAGCTGGATCGCGTCGGCGATCGAGCTCGTGCCCATCATCTGCTTGATGAAATCGAACGTGGCATCCGAGTTCTGCTTGGCGGCATCGAGCGTCTTGTGCTGCAGGTCGATGACGCCACTGCGGGCGGTCTCGTAGGTTTCTTCGATCAGGTCAGTGGCCTCTTCGGCCTTGTCCTTGAACTGCGAATAGGTGTCGCGAGCCTGGGAAATACCGGTCTCGGCGAACGAGCGGAAGATTTCCGGGACTTCGAAGCCGCTGGAAGAAAACATTCCGGCGATCTTGTCGGCGGTCTCCTCGAAAGCAGTCTCGACGGTTTCGACCGACTGTTTGGCGACGGTCTTGGCCTTGGCGGAGGTGGACTTGGCGGTGGTCTTGGCGGCAGCCATCATGATCTCCTTCTGGATATGAATCCGGCTTGTGAATTCGATGAAACCTATATAGGGCATCTTATGTTGCAGTGCAACAAAAATTTTGCAATGCACCAAACCCGGATGGCGCTCTTAACCATGATTGTTCAAAAGACTGCCCGCCTGCACGCCGATTTATCTCTAACTGTTCCGTCTTCAGTAACCATCTGTTAACCCATAGAATGCGGGCGGTTGGGAACCTGCGGGGTGTCGATGACGGACTGGCTGGGCACATTTCAGGCGATAAGTGCGCGCAGCGATGCCGGAGAGCGGCTGCTGCGGCCGCAGCCGGCCTGGATCTGGTCGCGCGACGGTTCGACGCTCGCCTGGGCCAATCCGGCGGGCGCGGCGCTGCTCGGCCTGTCACGCTTGGACCAGATGGCCGATTTCCGGCTTTCGGAAGGCCAGCCGCTGCGCCGTGACATCTCCAACATCGCCCGCTCATTGGGAACCGGTTCGACGCTTGCGCGCCTGCGGTTCTACCGGGGCGCACGCACCGTGCCGCTCGCCTGCCGCTGCGAAAGGCTGCGGCTCGGCGAAGGGCGGACGCTGATCAGCGTAACGGCGATGGAAAGCGCGGGTACTGCGGCGCCGGACGACGCCGGTCTTGCCGCCTTCCTGCGGGCCGGCGCCGGCACGACCTATGTTCTCGACGGGGAAGGCTGGGTGGTTGCCGGCGGCGGTGATGCCGACGCGCCGGATTTCTCCGCTCTCGGCGATGCTGCGGGCGTCGGCCACCAGGTGCTTGCGGACGGTACGCCGGTCGATTTCGTCGCGGTTGGATGCGACGATTCCCGCCGCGTCCTCGTCTGGGCGGGTCCGGTGGTGGAAACGCCCGAGGCCGATTCAGAAATGGCCGATGCGGCGACCGGGGAACCTGCCGGCGCGGAGAGATCCGAGCCGGCCGGGGGTGAAGAGCCTGCGGCAGCGGAGCAGGATGCCGGCGCGAGCGACGAAGGCGGCGATGTCGACGAGGAGGCGCTGAGCCGCCAGGCGCGCATCCTGAGGACGGCGCTTGCCCCTGACCGGGAAGAAAAACCGCGGGAAGCCGACTCTGCCTGGCCGGCGACGCTGGAGGACCTGCCGAAGACGCAGGTGCGGTTCCTCTGGCAGACCGATGCCGACGACCGCTTCCTCTTCGTCTCGCCCGGGCTCGAGCAACTTGTCGGCCATGCCTCGCAGATCGTCGGCGAGCGCTGGATCGACGTAGCAAGACGCATGCGCCTGGATCCCGTCGGCCGCATCACGCACGCTCTTGCCGCACGCGATACGTGGAGCGGCTTCACCGCCTGGTGGCCTTCCGACACCTATCATGCGCGCATACCGGCGGAACTGACCGCGCTGCCGGTCTTCGCCATCGACCAGTCGTTCCAGGGTTATCGCGGCTTCGGCGTTCTCAAGCCGGCGGAGGCGCTGAGCGCGGAAGCTTTCGATCGCCGTTTCCCAGGTCGCCCGGAAGAGATGCCGGAGGAGGAGCCGCCGGTTGCAACGCCGTCGCCCCGCCTGTCTTCGCCGGCCATCGTTGTGACCGACCGCGGCGGGAGCCGGGTTGCCGCTTCGGGCAATGTCGTTCCGATCCGTCGCGATATCGATCATCTGCCCGATTTCGCGAGGCTCTCGCCGCAGGAGCGCAGCGCGTTCGACGAGATTGCGTCGGCGCTTCGCACGCCGCACGAAAGCCTTCGCAGCGCGGCCGAACCGGAGATCGAGGATGAAGAAATCCCCGAGGCCGATGATGACCGGATGACCGAAACCATCGCGGTGGATGCAGAGGCTGAAGATCTGGCCGAGCAGGAATTGCCGGCGCCGCAGGACGCCGACGAGGCGACCGAAGCCGTGGCGGAGGATGACGGCGACGGCTATTCAACAGATGCCGACGATCCGGCGTTTCTCGCCTCGCTGCCCGACGACGACGACGATTATCCGCCAGATATCGACGAGACCTATCCGGATAATTTCGAGGAAATGCTCGACGACGCCGAACAGACGGGGCCGCCGGCCGAAGGCGTTGAAACAACCGATGGCGATGATGCCGGACCGGAAACGCCCGGCCTGTTCGCTCCTAAGCCGGCCAATGACGACCAGGCGGGTTCCGCGGTCGCGGCTGCTGCGCCTGACGACGACGAAGCCGGCGAACGCGGTGGCCTGGAAACGGTCGAGCGCAGGATCAGGGATCTCGCCGCCACATTGGACAGCGCCGCCGACGGCGTGGTCATCGTCGATCATGCCGGCCGGATCGTCAGCCTGAGCGCGCGCGCCAATGCGCTGTTCGGCAAGCCGGAAGAGGCACTTAGCGGCAAGGCCTTCACGGACCTCCTGAGCGAGGGCAGCCGGCAGACCGCGCTCGACTATCTGGAGGGTCTGCGCGAGGACGGCATGGCGAGCGTGCTGAACGAAGGATGCGAAGTGACCGCGCTCGCTGGCGACGGCGAGATCGAACTGCATCTCACCATGGCCCGCATCGGCAGAACCGGCGAGGACACACGTTTCGGAGCGGTGCTGCGCGATATCAGCCGCTGGAAGAAGGCCGAGGCGCAACTGATCGCCGGCCGCGAAAGCGCGGAGCGGGCCTCGGCGCAGAAATCGGATTTCCTCGCGCGCGTCAGCCATGAAATCCGCACGCCGCTCAACGCGATCATCGGATTCGCGGAAGTGATGATCGAGGAGCGCTTCGGACCGGTCGAGAACGAGCGGTACCGCGAATATCTGCGCGACATCCGCACCTCCGGCGAGCATGTCGTGTCGCTGGTCAACGACCTGCTCGACATTTCCAAGATAGAAGCCGGCAAGCTCGACCTGACCTTCTCCGCCGTCCAGCTCAACGATCTCGTGCGCGAATGCGTCGGGCTTATGCAGCCGCAGGCGAACCGGGCGCAGGTGATCGTTCGCTCCAGCCTTGCCGACGATCTCCCGGCGATCGTCGCCGACCCGCGGACGATGCGGCAGGTGGTTCTCAACCTCGTTTCCAACTCGGTCAAGTTCACCGGCCCCGGCGGCCAGGTGATCGTGTCGACCAGCATCGCCGAAACCGGCGAGGCCGTGTTGCGCGTCCGCGATACCGGCGCCGGCATGTCGGAGGACGATCTTGCCAGGGCACTGGAGCCGTTCCGGCAATTGTCGACATCGCGGATCAGCGACGAGAACGGCACCGGCCTCGGCCTGCCGCTCACCAAGGCGCTGGTGGAGGCAAACCGCGCCAGGTTCTCCATAAACAGCGCCCGCGGCGAAGGCACGATCGTTCAGGTCACGTTTCCGGCCACTCGCGTGCTTTCCGAGTAGCGCGCCGCTCCAATCCGTTTTCTGTCAGGATTTCAGCCGCTTGCGAGGCGGCCGCGACGCAGCTTGCCCGCCGGCCGCGCAATCTCACACCAAAAAGTTAACGCCATTCATAAATGTTAACTTCGCGTTAACCAAATCACTGGAATGATCCTAACCAATCGTTAACCAACGTAGAGGCCCGTCAGTCGGGAGTACCCCATGGCACAAGTCGCAACAAACGCCCGTTCGCCCATCCGTTTCGCCGGCCGGTCCATGATGGTGTTTACCCTGCAGCCCGTACTCCCGATCACCGAATGGCTAGCCGATCTGGACGCGACAATTTCCCAATCGCCGGAATTCTTCACCAGCCGTCCGGTGGTGCTCAATATCGCGCTGTTGAAGCTGGGCGAGATCGAGGTGACCGCCCTGGTCGACGCCCTCAAGGCACGACATATCCGGCTGGTCGCCGTGGAGGGCACCAACCCGGCCTGGCTCGACCGTTCGCTGGCGCCGCTCGACGGATCGAAGGTCGCCAACGTGGTGGAATTCCCGGCCGCATCGGACAACGAGGCTGGCACAGCAGCCGACTACCGCACGAGGGACGAAGCGCGTCCGGCGCTTGGCGAGCGCGAGCCGGTGCAGACGACAACGCGCAACGGCACCGTCCTGATCGAGAGCCGTGTTCCCTCCGGCGACAGCATTGTCAATCCCGACGGCGACATCATCGTCACCGGAGCCGTGTCCTCCGGCGCGGAAATCGTCGCGGCCGGCTCCATCCACGTGTATGGGGCCCTGCGCGGCCGCGCCTTCGCCGGCTCGGAAGGAGACCGCCGCGCGCGCATCTTCTGTCGCCGGTTCGAAGCCGAACTGGTGGCGATCGACGGATTTTACTGCACCTCCGAAATGGTGGACCCCGAACTTGTCGGCAAGCCGGTCCAGACCCGTCTGGAAGGCCAGACCATCATCATGAATGTCGACAATTAATCAGAAGGAGTTGAACGGCATGGGCACTGTAATAGTTGTTACGTCGGGCAAGGGCGGCGTCGGCAAGACAACATCCACGGCTGCGCTGGGCGCCGCGCTGGCGGCCAGCGGCGACAGTGTCGCGGTGGTCGATTTCGATGTCGGCCTGCGCAACCTCGATCTGGTCATGGGCGCCGAGCGCCGCGTCGTCTTCGACTTCATCAACGTGGTGCAGGGCCAGGCCAAGCTCGCCCAGGCGATGATCCGCGACAAAAGGCTGCCGAACCTGTTCCTGCTGCCCGCCTCGCAGACGCGCGACAAGGATGCGCTCACCGAGGATGGTGTGCGGCGCGTCATCGAAGCGCTGAGGGCGAGCTTCGACTGGGTGATCTGCGACAGCCCCGCCGGCATCGAGCGCGGCGCCATCCTGGCGATGCGCCACGCCGACGCCGCCGTCATCGTCACCAATCCGGAAGTCTCCTCGGTGCGCGATTCTGACCGCATCATCGGCATGCTCGACTCCCGCACCGTCAAGGCGGAACGCGGCGAGACGATACCCAAGCATATCCTGGTGACCCGCTTCGATTCCGACAGGGCGACCCGCGGCGACATGCTGGCTATCGACGATATCCTGGAAATCCTCTGCCTGCCGCTGCTCGGCATCATCCCGGAGAGCCAGGAGGTGCTGAAGGCATCCAATATCGGCGCGCCGGTCACGATGGCCAGTCCGGCCAGCGCGCCGGCCAGGGCATATGCCGACGCGGTGCAGCGGCTGAAGGGCGAAACAGTCGCGATGACCGTACCCACCGAAAAGAAGGGCCTGTTCGGCGGATTGTTCAGAAGGGCTGCTTGACGATGCTTGGACTCTTCAAACGCCGCAACTCGGCACCCGTCGCGCGGGAAAGGCTGCAGGTCCTGCTGGCCCATGAGCGGGCCCTGCTCGGCCGCTCGGACCTGCTCGGCACCCTGCGCGAGGAAATCCTGGCGGTCATTGCCCGCCACGTGAATGTCGATCCCGACAAGGTGAAGGTAGAGGCGAACCGGAACGACACCGTTTCCACCCTCAAAGTCGATATCGAGATTCCGGCCGAAGGCATGACAATGGCCGCCTGACCGGCCGACGCTGGCCGGGCCTTATCCGGCGGTTCCGGCCCGGCTCCGGAACCGCACGCCACTGTGGCCGTTATACACTTGTTGGATACGCTTCCTTCTGGCAGAACGTCACGCAGGGGGGCATACAAGAGGGCCTGCGTAAAAGATGTTTTCCCGTCGCGAATTCCTGGCCGGTTCGGCCGCCCTATTCGGCGCTGCCGGCTGCACTGCAACCGGGTCGACCACGACCATCAGTTCTGTCAACGGCATGCTTGTCGCGCCACGCGGGGAGGAATTTCCCGTCCAGCCCGTCAGCCTTGCCCGGATCCCGCCGCAATTTCACCGCCAGGTCGTGCGCAATCCGACCGGTGAGCCTGCGGGGACGATTGTCGTCGACCCAAACCAGAAATTCCTCTACCTGGTGCTGAACGACCGGAGGGCGATGCGCTACGGCATCGGCGTCGGACGGGCCGGCTTCGGCTGGAGCGGCGAGGCGGTGATCAAGGCCAAACGCAGATGGCCGGCATGGCATCCGCCCAAGGAAATGCAGGAACGCGACCCGCTGGCCGCCAAGTGGGCCGACGGCATGCCCGGCGGCCCGAGCAATCCGATCGGCGCGCGGGGGCTCTACCTGTTCCAGGGCAACAAGGATACGCTTTACCGCATCCACGGCACGGCGGAGGTCAACTCCATCGGCCGGGCGGTCTCCTCCGGCTGTATCCGGCTGCTCAATGCCGACGTGATCGATCTCTATGACCGCGTGCCGATCGGCACCCGCGTCGTGGTCCGCGGCTCGCGCGGCGAGGTGATGGCGGAGGCCGCGCGTGACATCGGCGCCGACCTCGGCGAGGCGGCGCGCTCGATCGGCGATTCCCTCCGCAGGGTGATCGACGGCCAGCCGATTTAGACCGGGCATTCTGAACGGCAATGCTCACCGTCTGGGGACGCCGGAGCGCGTTCAACGTCCAGAAGGTGCTGTGGCTCGCCGACGAACTCGGCGTCGATTATTGCCACGTCGATGCCGGCGGGGCCGCCGGCGGCCTCGACGATACGCATTTCCTGGCGATGAACCCGCACGGCCGCATTCCGGTGATCGACGATGACGGAACGGTGGTCTGGGAATCCCATGCCATACTGCGTTACCTGGCGGCGCAATACGGCGCCGGCAGCTTCTGGTCCGACGATCCGGCGACGCGTTCGCTGGGCGACCGCTGGATGGACTGGGCCCAGACCAGGCTCCAGCCGGATTTTCTCGTCGGCGTGTTCTGGGCATTCTACCGGACGCCGGAGGCCGACCGCGACATGGAAAAGGTCACGGCGAAGATCGCAAGCTGCTCCCGCCACATGAGTTTGCTCGACACGGTTCTGGCGGAATCGGGCTTCGTGGCCGGCGAGACGATGACGCTTGCCGACATCGCTGTCGGCACGCATCTCTACCGTTATTTCAATATCGACATAGAACGGCCGGACGTGCCGCGGCTCGCCGCCTATTACGACCGCATTGCGGGCCGGCCTGCCTATCGGAAGAACGTCATGCTGCCGTTCGGCGATCTCTACGGTCGGACGGGCTATTGAGTCAGGGCCGGTAGAGGAAGCTGAACCTTCTGACGCCGAACAGGGCGGTGCGCTTGAAGCCGAAGCCGATCAGCCCGGAAACCAGCGCCAGAATCGCGCTCGCCGCGACGATGACCAGTTCGCCGATGGTCCGCACGGTGAATTTCGCCACGGGCTTGACCAGTTTCAGGAGGCCGGCGCCGAACCGGTCGGACCAGGCCAGCGTCTGGCGACCGCCGACCTTGGCGACGGTCTTCATCCTGGCGAGGTCTGCCGGCGTTTCGACATGCTTGAGGAGCCGGATGGCCGTGAGGTTGTCCGTACCCTTGCCGATCGCGGCCAGATCGTCGAACACCGTGCCGAGTTTCGCCATCTCGGCCTTGTCGACGTTTTTTGCGAGCGCTTCGGGCAGATCGACGAACCGGGTCGATTTGTAGACGGTGACGATCCGTTCCGCCGGCAGTGCCCGCTTCAGCGAGCCTGTCAGGTGGCCGGCGAATTTCGCCGTCAGCCGGCCGCTGCGTTTGGCGAGCTTGACCAGCGAGACGGCCGAGCGGGCCGGCGCAGCAAGGCCGGCCGAAAGATAGGTGCCCGCCGTCGCGGCAAGGCCGATGGCGGAGATGATCAGGATGAACTCGTCCACATCCGCACCGGTCGCGTAGTTGTAGCTCTGCAGGGTTATGTCGCGCAGGTCGCCGTAGACCAGGAAATCCGATATCACC
>DATHRP010000431.1:0-4028 GCA_035465195.1 Afifellaceae bacterium
GATCAATTACGGGCTCAGTCCCGAGTTCGCAAAGGTCCTACAGGATCAGCCGGTCGAGATCCAAAGGGGAACAGCGGCCGGCCGCGCGCTGCTCAACGGCGAGATCGTGCATATTCACGACGTGGAACTGGATCCCGACTATACCTTCCTGGAAGCCAAGACGGTGGGCGGGCTGCGGACCGTGCTTGCCGTGCCGATGCTTCGGGAGGACGAGGCGATCGGCGTCTTCGCAGTCACCCGGCAGGTGGTCGAGCCGTTCACCGACGAGGACATCGAGCTTGTCTCGACATTCGCCGACCAGGCCGCAATCGCCATCGAGAATGTCCGCCTCTACGAAAGCGTGGAGGCCCGGTCGCAGGAGCTTGCAAGGTCGCTGGAAGAGCTTCGAAACATGCAGGACCGGCTGGTGCAGACCGAAAAGCTGGCTTCACTCGGGCAACTGACAGCAGGCATTGCGCACGAGATCAAGAACCCGCTGAATTTCGTGAACAATTTCGCGTCGGTTTCCGTCGAATTGCTCGATGAACAGCTGGAAGCACTCCGATCCGTTTCGGTGCACGGTGAAAGCAATGCTGCGATCGATGTACTGGCAGAGATGTTGACCGGCAATCTCGCCAGGATCGCAGAGCACGGCCAGCGGGCGGACTCCATTGTGAAGAACATGCTGATGCATGCCCGCCAGGGATCGAACGAACATCGCCCTGTCGAGATCAACACCCTGGTCGATGAAAGCCTCAATCTCGCCTATCACGGGGCCCGGGCCGAGAAACAGGGATTTAACATCGAGATCGGTCGCGACTTCGATCCGACCGTGGGAGAGGCCGATATCTACCCGCAGGAAATCACGCGGGTGCTGCTGAACCTGATTTCGAACGGCTTCTATGCCGCTTCGAAGAAAGGCGAGACCCGGGACGGGTTCGAACCGAGGTTGACGGTCAGCACGCGCGGCTTCGGGGACCGCGTGGAGGTCAGAGTGCGCGACAATGGCGTGGGAATTGACCGTGAAACCCGAAACAGGCTGTTCAGCCCCTTCTTCACGACCAAGCCCGTCGGCGAAGGAACCGGCTTGGGGCTGTCGATCAGCCATGACATCATCGTCAAACAGCATGGCGGGACCATCGAAGTGGACAGTGAGCCCGGCGAATATTGCGAATTTCGGATTGAAATTCCGCGCGATGCCGCCGGCAGGACGGCGGGAGCGACAAAATGAACCTCCTTGTCCTCGTAGTGGATGACGAACGCGACGTCGAGGCACTGTTCCGCCAGCAGTTCCGGCGGGAGCTTCGCGGCGGTCAGTTCATGATGGAGTTCGCGCTCGATGGCGAGAGCGCGCTCGAGCGCATCAACAGCGCCGACGACGTCAATCTCATCCTCATCCTGTCGGACATCAACATGCCCGGGATGAACGGCCTCGACCTGCTGCAAAAGGCCAAGGAGATCCGACCTGACGTGCCGGTCGTCATGATCACAGCCTATGGCGACAACGAGACCGAACGCAATGCGCGGGCAGGCGGAGCGGAAGGTTTCCTCACCAAGCCGATCGATTTTTCAAGCCTCCGGGCTGAAATCCAGACGAGGCTGGATGCTGCGGTATGACAGCTCACATCCTCTTCGTCGACGACGAGCAGGACCTGGAGGTTCTCGTATTGCAGCGGTTCCGCCGGCAAATCCGCGCAAACGAGATCGAGTTCATATTCGCCCGCGACGGTGTGGAGGCGCTCGAACGGCTGTCCAGCCGGTCAGATATCGACCTCGTCGTGACCGACATCAGCATGCCGCGGATGGACGGATTGACGCTCCTGGAGAAACTTCAGGATCACGATTCCAATCTCCTGACGATCATCGTCTCCGCTTATGGCGACATGTCGAACATCCGGACCGCGATGAACCGCGGTGCGTTCGATTTCCTGACCAAGCCTATCGATTTCCAGGATCTCGAGGCCACCGTCGCCAAGACCGTGCGGCAAACGGAAGCGATTCGCGACGCGAAGCGCCGGCAGCTTGCGGCGGAACAGGCCTATCAGTCCCTGTCGCGCTATTTCTCACCGAGCCTCGCGGAGCAACTGGCGCGCAACGACTGCGATGCGGAACTCGGCGGACAACGCCGTGAGGTCGCCGCAATGTTCACGGATATCGCGGGGTTCACAGGACTCGCGGAAACGCTCGAACCGGGCATACTGACCGACGTGCTGAACGGTTACCTGTCGGGAATGACGGAGATCGTTTTCGAACATGAGGGCACGATCGCGAAAATTGTCGGCGATGCATTGCACGTGCTGTTCGGCGCGCCCGGCGATCAGCCCGACCGGGCAGAGCGGGCTGTCGCGTGCTGTCTTGCGCTCGATGATTTTTCCGAGGGCTTTCGCGAGGAGTGGTCGGCAAAGGGTATCGAAGTCGGCGTGACCCGGATCGGGCTGCATAGCGGGCCGGCGGTCGTCGGCAACTTCGGCAGCGGACGGATCTTTGACTATACCGCCTACGGAGACACGATCAATATCGCGGCACGGCTGGAAGCGGCCAACAAGCAACTTGGAACACGGATCTGCGTCAGCCAGTCCGTCGCCTCGCAAATCGAAGGTTTCCGGGGTCGGCCGATCGGCGATCTCAGACTCAGGGGCCGGAAAGAGGCCCTTCGCGCATTCGAGCCGCTGAGCGTGAAGGAGGCCGCAAGCGAGAGGACCAAGGTCTACACGCAAGCCTTCGCGCAGCTGGAAGAGCACGACCCCGCCGCAGTCACCGCCTTTGCGTCCCTGGTCGGCTCACACTCGCAGGATGCGCTCGCCAGTTTTCATCTCCGGCGGCTGCTGAACGGCGAAACCGGCATCGAGATTGAAATGCAGTAGACCCGGCCGAACTGCGCCGACAGGCCGGCCATATTGCCAGTCCAGATTGAAACCGATACCAAGTGTGCGCCGAAGCACGACGACCGGCGGACGGGAACGGAGGCCGCTGTGGCGCAATCTTTCACACAGGCCGAATGGGACAGTATCAACGCGGTGCTGGACCAGCCGGGCAAGTGCCAGGAATACGGCATCCCCGCGGTCAACGACGAATCCGTCGTCTTCGCAAGCTGGAACATCCGCAAGTTCGGCGCGCTCAGGAACGACGACGGCACATTGAAGAAGAGCGAGGGCGCGAGCCGGATGATCGCCCGCTTCTGCGCCCACTGCGATCTGATCGCCATCCAGGAGGTGCAATCGGACACCGAGGCGCTGGTCGCGCTTCTCCATACACTGAACGCCCAGGGCGACCATTACCGGCTGATCATGAGCGACGTGACCGGGCGCGCGCCGGGCTATGACGGCATGGCGGAGCGCAGTGCCTTCCTCTACGACACCCGCAAGGTCCGCCTCGGGCGGATCGCCTCCGACCTGTCGATGGACCGCACGGCGGTGCTGCAGAATATCGGCGCGGCCTACGCCACGGCGCTGGAAGGCCAGTTCACCGGCGACAACCAGCCCGGGCTGATGGAGCGGCTGCAAATGTGGATTTCCGACGTGCCGTGGCTGACGAAAGTGACCCGAAAATCGTTCGTGCAGTTCATCCGCTCCCCGCACCTGGTGGAGTTCGTCGTCGACGGCCCGGGCGGACGGTACGAGGTGCAATGCATCAATGCGCACCTGGTCTCGGGCGAAAACAAGACGGAGCGGTCCAACGAGTTCTTCGCTCTGCTGGAATGGCTGGTGCGCGACAGCCCGAACACCGTGACCGGGCCGGGCAAGGCAGTGATGGTGCTGGCCGACCTGAACCTCGATTTCCAGAGCAGCGTCGACAAGCGCCGCGACGGCATCGCCGCCTACATCGCCGACCTCAACGAAAGGGCCGGCCTCAGCGCCCATGTCAACTTCCCGTTCCTCGACGGCTGGTTCTTCACCAATGCCCGCAAGGACGAGACGTTCGACCACATCGCCTTCCTGGCCGACGATCCGCACTGGCCGCGCGCCGAGCACAACGGCCTCGCCGGCACGCTGGGCGCGCGCGAGTTCGACTACGGCATGTTCGATTTCACCCGGCTGTTCCGGGAAGCC
>DATHRP010000432.1:0-6592 GCA_035465195.1 Afifellaceae bacterium
TCCGACGGCATCATGAACCCGCAGATCCGCTTCGGCGAGGACCTGATGAGCCGGGTCTCCTACGTGATGATGAACCCCGACGGCCGCGAAGCGATGACCAAGGCGGTGCGCGAGGCGATCAGCCTGCTGATCGGTCAGGTCTGTGCGGAGGCCGGCGTGCCGTCCGACGAGATCGTCGAGGCCGTGTTCGTCGGCAACCCGATCATGCACCACCTGTTTCTCGGCATCGACCCGACGGAGCTCGGCGGCGCCCCGTTCGCGCTGGCCGTCTCCGGGTCGCTGGCTTTCCGGGCGGACGAACTGGGTCTCCGGCTGAACGAAGGCGCGCGGGTCTACACCCTGCCCTGCATCGCCGGCCATGTCGGCGCGGATGCCGCCGCGGCGACACTTGCCGAGGGTCCGCACCGCGGCGAGGAGATCACCCTGCTGGTCGACGTCGGCACCAACGCCGAGATCGTGCTCGGCAACAAGGATCGCATCGTCGCAGCCTCTTCTCCGACCGGCCCCGCCTTCGAGGGAGCGGAGATCTCGGGCGGCCAGCGCGCCGCGCCCGGCGCCATCGAGCGCGTGCGCATCGATCCGGCGACGCTGGAGCCGAGGGTCAAGATCATCGGTTCCGACAAATGGTCGAACGAGGAAGGTTTCACCGAGGCCGCCGGGACGACCGGCATCACCGGCATCTGCGGCTCCGGGATCATCGAGGTGATCGGCGAGATGTTCCTCGCCGGCATCATCGACGAGGACGGCGTCATCGATGGCTCGCTGGCGAAAAGAAGCGACCGCATCGTCCAGAGCGGCCGCACTTTCTCCTACGTACTTTGCAAGGCGAACGGCGGCGGCAATCCGGAGATACGTATCCTGCAGACCGACGTGCGCGCGATCCAGCTCGCCAAGGCGGCGCTCTATGCCGGTGTGCGGCTCCTTATGGACAAGCTCGGCATCGACCGGGTCGAGCGCATCAAGCTCGCCGGCGCCTTCGGCAGCTATATCGACCCGAAATACGCCGTACTGATCGGCCTGGTGCCCGATTGCGACCTTGCGAAGGTCGCCGGCGTCGGCAACGCCGCCGGCAGCGGCGCCCGCATGGCGCTGCTCAACAAGGGCTTCCGCCGCGAGATCGAGGAGCTCGTCACGCGGATCGAGAAGATCGAGACGGCGCTGGAACCGAAATTCCAGGAGCACTTCGTCAACGCCATGGCCTTCCCCAACAAGGTCGAGTCCTTCCCGCGCCTCGCCGCGGAAGTCGCGCTGCCGGAAAAGAAGGCGTCGCCAGGCGGCGACGGTACCGACGGCGGCCGACGCCGCAGGCGCGCCCGCAACCGCGGCTGAGCGCTATCCGGAACCCGATCCCGGGTCTGCGCTTGCTTCAACCCGTTGCCGCTATAAAAACCTGACAATTATACTCATATTTTATAATCGTTCTAAACTATTGTTTTATTTGACTTTTCGATTCAGCTGTGACTTTTTCGCGTTTCAGTTTCCTTGAGTGGCCGGGCCTTGAACCCGGTTGATTGGAGGATCGAATTGAGCATTCCGCAGGGCGCGCGGCGATGATGGCGTGCCCGTTTTCCGACAATTGCCCCTATCTCGACCGGGAGCCGGAATTGCTGGTGGTCAACGGCTACCGCCACTGGGTCGCCGGCTGCCAGACCGGCGATGCCGGCCACTGGTCGGAGGCCTGGAACCTTTTCGCAGTGCGGCTTGGCCCGCGGGCGGCGCGGCCAGTCATCGGCCAATTGTCGAGCTGGGTCAAATCCATCTGCCTGTGGCGGACGGAGCCGCTCAATCTGTTCCATGTCGGATGCCGCTATGTCTGCCGCGACATGCGGCACTATATCGGCTCCGTCGCCGCCAATGCCGAAGGAACCTGTATCGCGGTCACCAGTCCGCGCGGCGGCCGGGCAGTCGTGCTCGATGCCGCGAACGGACGGATCGTCACGAGCCGTTCCATGCCGGATGTCTGCGGCGCGGCCGGCGACGGGGCTGGCTTCGCCCTTTCCAGCCATAGCGGCGTGCTCGACATCGGCGGACGCACCTGCCAGCCGCCCGCCATTGCCGGTTGGGACAACCACCTGCTCAGGATCTGAGCCGGCGATTGCCCGACGGACCCCCGCGCTATCCGGCCGGGCGGACGCAGACGCCTCGAATCAGTCGCAGCCCGCGCGGGCAGTCGCACTTGCCGGCCCGGACCACGCCGCCCGTGCAAGCTATCGGCTGGGGCCTCACCCGCACACAGGCGAAATTGTTGGGCCCACGCACCTGGCGCACCGTTCCGCTCGGGCAGACGCACTGGTTGCGCACAACCCTGCCGCCCGAACAGGTGACCCGCAGGACGGGTCGCACGCAGGCGAACCTGTTCGGTGCGACCCGGTTGAGCCGCCAGCCCGGATGGCAGACGCACTGCCTGCCGCGCACCGTGCCATTGTCGCAAACGATGCGGACAAGCGGCCGGTTGCAGATATATTCGAAGCGGCTGACCCGCGTCCTTGTCCAGCCGGGACGACAGACGCACTGCCCGGCGCGGATTGCCCCGTCGCGGCAAACGGACACCTGCGGCGTCGGATCGACGATCACAGGCCGGTCTGGCTCGACCGGCTCCGGCGCCACGATCTCCGGTCCCTCGCCTTCGACGATGGCGACGGTGGCACAGGCTTCGTCGCTTGCGAAGATCTCGCCCGCACCGGCGAGCGCCTGCAGCAGCGCGTCGTCGATCTCACCGCTCTCCGCCAGGCCTTGGTCGCGCCGGAAATCGCGCACCGCCCGCAGCGTGTTGGGCCCGGAGCGACCATCGATGCCCTTCGGATCGAAACCGAGTCGGGTCAGCATGAACTGCGTGTAGCGGACCGGGTCGGCGTCAGCCACCGGCGGCGCCGCGACGGCGCAGATGCGGAACTGAGAACCGGGTTCGGCATCGCCCGGAACGATCATAGCCACGTCAAGGCCGGCCGTCTCGTCCGGAGCGAGGTCGACCGCGTCCGACTGGCACGACATGCCGGCGCCATCGCCGCCACACGACCAGTTCGATGCGCCGAGACCCGCGCCGTCGAGATCCGGTTCGATCCGGATGCTGAGCGGCCCAGGGATCGTTGTCTCGCCATCGTTCAGCGCGTTCACCTGGAGCGGGCATTCGCTTCCGGCCGCGCATTCGGTCGGACCGCTGATCGTCAGGTCAAGAACGGCATCACTGTCGCCGTCGACCGTCCCGCCGGTCTGGCCGGCCAGGTCGCCGACCGTGCCCTCTCCCGGATCGCATTCGATCCGGTACTTCTTCCACAGCGAGTCGGCCGTGGGTACCGGCACGCCAACCGGCGAGGCCAGCACGCGGAAGAAGCCGGTGTGGACGTTCGGATCGTTGTCGTTGTTGCCGATCAGGTCGCCGGCGGCCGGCACCGAGAATTCGCCGGTGACGAACCCGCCTGGCTCGGTGGAGAACCCGGGCAGCGTCGCATCCTCGAGCGGAAGATTCAGTGTCTGCGAAGCGTCGAATTCCCAGTAACCGCCATTGTTGAATTCGTCGACCGCGGTAGCCGTCAATTCCGAGGCGGTCAGCACGTTGTTTTCCGACAGGTGCAGCACCTGGTACTGCGCCGTGCCTTCGAAATTGGCGGTCAGCTTGACGTCCACCTGGCCGTCGACCGGGCACGACCCCGCATAGGTCGCCGGTTCGGCCGGCGGCCCGCCGTCGAGCGCGATCGTCAGGCCGGCGCTGGTGACGTTGAATTCCTCCGGCGAACCGACTCCGTCCGGCGCGTCGTCGGACGGCAGGAACTCCTCGGCGATCTCCGGATTGCCGAGACAGCGGATCTTCAGCTTCAGCAGGGTCGACGCGCCTTCCGTCTGTACGTTCTCGTATTCAGCCTCCATGAACAAAGTGGCCTGCGGCCTGAGATCGAGCGGCACGTCGAGGATGTGATGGTTGGCGAGGATGTCGGCCAGGCTGCCGCCCTCGTCCAGCAACCGCTGGCGCTCGTCATTGCACATGGCATCCGGCGTCGTTTCGGCGGAAGCCAGGAACTCCGCGGAGTATGGCGCCTCGACCTTGAATTCCTGCGGCACTTCCGGCACCGACAGCATCTGCGGGCCAAGATCGATTGGCGTGCCGCCGCCGAACGGAACGACCTTACGGTCGATCTGCAGCCACTGGACGCCGCCGGCGGGGAAGAGCTCCTGGCCGATCAGCATGGTCCATTTCACCGTTCCGGAGAAATTGCTGTTCCAGAAACCGTCCTGGCCGAGCGGCACGTTGACGAAGCCTTCGTCGGGCAGGACCGTCTCATCCTGGAAAACGGTCGCGCCGAAGAGCGGCAAGACTGGCGGACCGCCCTCGGAGGTGCGCGGCACCGACGACAGGTCGTCGCTGCCGGACGTGCCGCCGGGCAGCGGCGTGTCGTCGTTATCCAGTTGCGCCACGTCATCGCGCTGCGGCGGCGCATCGGTTGCGCCGGCGGCAACCTCGCCGATACCGCCCTCGCCCGGCTCGCACTCGATCCGGTACTTCTTCCACAAGGAATCCGCCGTCGGTTCCGGCACGCCGACAGGCGCGGCCAATACCCGAAAGAAGCCGGTGTGGATATTGGGGTCGTCGGTGTTGTTGCCGACCAGGTCGCTGGCGGCCGGCACCGAGAAATTGCCGGTCACGAAGCCGCCGGGCTCGGTTGAGAAACCGGGTAGCGTGTCATCCGCGAGCGGGAAGTCGAGCATCTGCGAGGCGTCGAACTCCCAATAGCCGCCATTGTTGAAATCATCGACGGCCGTCGCCGTCAGTTCCGAGGCCGTCAGCACGTTGTTTTCCGACAGGTGCAGTACCTGGTACTGCGCAGTGCCCTGGAAGTTCGCCGCCAGCTTGATGTCGACCCGACCGTTGACCGGGCAGGACCCCGCATAAGTCGCCGGTTCGACCGGTTGCTCGCCGTCAAGCGAAACGGTCAGGTCGGCGCTGATCAGGGTGAAATCCTCGGGGGTGGCAATGCCGCCCGGGGCGTCGTTCGACGGCAGGAAACGCTCCGCGATCTCCGGATTGCCGAGGCATCGGATGCGCAGCGGGAGGAGAGCCACGGCAATTTCGCCATAGGGATCCTCGTTCTGGTCATAGGCAAGCGCGGCGTTGAGTTGGGCGCGCGGCTGGATGTCATCGGTGACATCGACGATGTGGTGGTTTCCGAGAATGCCCGACAGGCTCTGGCCCTGGTCGAGCAGGTTCTGGCGTAGAGTGTTGCAGATCGCCTGCGGCGTGCCGTCGCCCTCGGTCATGAATTCATCGACGAATGACGCCGAAACAACCTTGTGCACCGGCGGTTCGGCGAGGCTCAGGATCTGCGGCGAAAGAGCCGTCGCGCCGCCGCCCCACGGGCCGACATTGGCGGCGATCGTGGTCCATTGCGTGCCGACGCCCTGCAGCGCCGGGTTCAGGACGGCCCCAACCAGCAGACGCCATGTCACGGTGCCGGAATAGCCGTCGCTCCAGAAGCCGTCCTGTCCGAGCGGCACGTTGACATAGCTATGCTGGGGATCGACCGAGGCATCCTGCAGGACAAGGCTGATGATCGGCGGTACATCGAGCGAAGCCTGCGTCCGCGGCTCCGTCGCCAGGTCGCCGCTGCCCGGCTGCGGCTGGTCGACCGGGCTGGCCGCATCGGGACCGACGGGATTGCCCGCACCGACCAGCGTGTCGGGACTATCCGCGGCGATCGGGCCAACCTCGGGAATGCAGGTGACGTCGTAGGTCTTCAGGCCGGATGACATGACTTGCTGGAACGTGACCACCTGGCTGGAGCCTGGGCCGTCCGCATCCGGCAGTTCGACGACCTGCCGGCCGATGCCCGCGAACAGTTCCACCTGGCCGACATGGCGGTTGGGATCGCCGGTGAAGCCCGTGGCGACGCCCGAGGGCGCGGTTGCGGCAGCACCTCCCGGTTCCCCGCCTCCGCCGCCGCCGCCGACGGCGACTTCATCGATCCCGCCGAGCGGTATCGCAGGAGCCGGTGGCGGCACGGCCGTATCGACCGGCACGATCAGCGGCTCCTGGCGTGTCCACATCCAGGTTCCGGCATTGGTGATCTGGTTCGTCTGGAATTCGGCCTGGTCGCTCGTCCAGTTGTTGCCGTCGTCGTCGACATGCTTCACCCAAACCCAGATCGGCGTCGCGACATTGGTGTTCACAAGCATGTTGAGATTGACGTTGACCGGGCATGAGCCGGCATATTCGTGCGGCGCGCCGTCGCTCGGCACGCTGAAATCGAGCGCCAGCTGAGCGGATTCAATTTCCGGCTCCGGCAGTGCCGTGTTGACGTCCGACGGCGAGCCTGCCGAAGGCGGTTCCTGCCAGGCCGCGCACGTTACCGGGATCGGTAGCGTGAACGTCTTGGTATAGTCGATGTCAGACGGATTGTACGGCGGCGGATATGAATAGGGCTGAGGATTGATCGCTTCATCCGGCCGGTCCAGCACATCGACCAGAATATCGACAGCGACGGTCACCTTGGCGTTATAAATCAGTGAAGTGCCATTGCCGATATCGTGGCCGTCGGCGAGCCAGTCGTTGCAGAGCTGGACCATCGGAGCGAAGTCGTCGGTGCCGGCAATCGGCACGTTC
>DATHRP010000433.1:0-2211 GCA_035465195.1 Afifellaceae bacterium
ATCCCCGCTCTCGCCGGCATGTCGGTGGCCGACGGATGCAACCTGCTCACCAATTTCAGCGTTCAGGCAATCGCACGGTCGGCCGATCTACTTCCGGAGCAGCCGGCGAAGTGGATCGCAACCGGCGGTGGCCGGCACAACGACCACATGATGGATTTGCTGGGCCGGGCGCTCGGCGGAAGGATGGTCATGGCCGAGGATTGCGGGTTTGACGGCGATGCGATCGAAGCCCAGGCTTTCGCCTACCTGGCGGTTCGTTCGCTTCAGCGGATGCCGATCAGTTTTCCCGGAACCACGGGCGTTTCCGAGCCTCTGACCGGCGGAATTGTCAGCACGCCCGCGCGTAAACCATAATGCGTTTTATTTTCGAATTTTTTAAACTTAAGCCGCGCCTAAAACCTTCTGGCAAGCTTTTTGCCCCACGTTGAAAAACGCTTAAGCTCGACCGCCAGGAATCGGTTTTTCATGCGTTTATTCAAGGGCATCCTTACAGGAGACAAGGCCCTCGGTGTTGCCTCTATCTTTGTCAGCATCGGTGTGCTGGCCGCGACCGCCTGGCTGGTCTACCACTCCACCGCGCGGCTGTTGCGGGCCGATACCGAAACCGATGCCGTGGCATGGGCCTCCCGCATCCAGCAGGATGCCTTCGATCTCGACGGGATTCTCGCGGGATCGCCGCCTTCCGATTCCGACCTTGCATTCCTCAGGTCGGCCAAGGATCTCGGCAACGTTTCCCAACTGACCATCTTCGATGAACACGGCCGCGAGGTGCTCGCTTCGAACAGGCTCGGGCAGTTCGTCTACGATCGCGGTACGTTTGCCGGCGACTCGCCCGTCAACCATGCACTGGACGGCGAGATCATTTCTGCCTCGGGCGAGGGCGCGGTCAGCAACAAGGAAGGCTATTACACAATGGCCTTCGTCCCGATCCGTGCCGGCAACGGCGAAATCCGCGGCGTCCTCGGCGTGATCGTCGACAATACGGCCAAGCACGGGCTCTATCTCAAATGGCTGAGCGGCAGCCTGGCGGCTTTGCTGATGCTGGTGGGACTCGGTCTGATCGTTCCCGGCGCCGGCTTCTGGTACCGGTTGCGGGAAAAATGGGAGGCGGAGAAGAGCGCCGATTTCCTGGTCCGCAACGACCCCCTGACAGAGATCAGCAACCGATCCCACTTCCTGGAACAGCTTGCACAGATCCTCGACGAGCATATGGAAGAGGGGCGCCAACTAGCGCTCCATTACATTGACGTAGACCGGTTCAAGGAGATCAACGACTCGTTCGGCCTCGAGGCGGGCGACAAGTTCCTGTTGGACATCACCGACAAGCTTCGGGAACTGGTCGACGACCCGCAGATGATCGCCCGCATCGGCAGTGACGAATTCGCCATCATCCAGCCCGACGCCAGCGGCCAGATGCATGCCGAGATTTTCGGCGGCCGCATTGTCGACGCGCTGAGCGGCACGTACAACGTCGTCGGCCATGATGTGATCTCCAGCGCCAGTGTCGGCATTGCCGTCGCTCCGGACCATGGCCGGGGCGCCCTCAGGCTGCTGAAGAGCGCTGACCTCGCCCTGCACCAGATCAAGGGACAGGGCAGGGGCAAGAAGTGTCTGTACCTGCCGGGCATGGAACAATCGATGCAGTCGCGGCTGGAGCTCCAGTCGATCCTGCGCAAGGCCTTCGACAACAATTGGTTCGAGCTGCATTATCAGCCGCAATACGATCTCGGCGCGCGCCGGCTCACCGGTTTCGAGGCGCTGCTTCGCCAGCGTCATCCAGAGCGCGGCATGATACCGCCGGTCGAGTTCATCCCGGTCGAGGAGGAGACCGGCCTTATCCAGCCGATCGGCGAATGGATCGTCCGCTAAGCCTGCCTGACGGCCGCCAAGTTGCCCGAGCAGCTGACGCTGGCGATCAATCTCTCGCCGGCACAGATCCGGGAAAACAGGCTCGCCGAAAAGGTCGATGCCATCATGCGGCAGTCGGGCATCGGCCCGGGCCGGCTCGAGGTCGAAATCACCGAAGGCCTGCTGATGGACGCCTCCGAAATGACCATGTCGGAGCTGGAAAGGCTGAAGGAACTGGGGATCGCACTTGTCATGGACGATTTCGGCACCGGCTATTCCAGCCTGAGCTACCTCTGGCGGTTTGCCTTTGATAAGATCAAGATCGACAAGTCGTTCGTGCACAATCTCGGCTCCGGCCGCAAC
>DATHRP010000434.1:0-2833 GCA_035465195.1 Afifellaceae bacterium
CGATCCGAGACAGATGGACATTGAGCAGCATGCACACGCCTGAGAATATTGGAGACGTTATGGTTGTCGGCGGCGGGATCAGCGGCATCCAGGCCGCGCTTGATCTCGCCGAGACCGGTTTCAGGGTCTATCTGGTCGACAAGTCGCCCGCCATCGGCGGCAAGATGTCCCAGCTCGACAAGACGTTTCCCACCAACGACTGCTCGATGTGCATCGAGTCGCCCAAATTCATCGAATGCAGCCGGCACCCCAATATCGAAATTCTGACCAACACTGAAATCCTGCGCGTCGAGGGGGAGGAAGGGGATTTCACCGTCTCGCTGAACCGCAAGCCCCGCTACGTCAATGAGGACATCTGCACCGGCTGCACGACCTGTGTCGAATATTGCCCGGTCGAGGTTCCCGATCCCTACAATCAGAACCTGTCCCTGACCAAGGCGGTCCACATCCATTTCTCCCAGGCCGTCCCGCTGATCACCTATATCGACCCGGAAACCTGCCTCTATCACAAGGACGAGAAGTGCAACATCTGCGTGGGCGTCTGTCAGCACCACGCCATCGATCTGCATCAACGGCCGGAAAAGCTGGAAGTCGAAGTCGGCGCCGTCGTGCTGTCGCCGGGCTACGAGGTGTTCGACCCCGCCGTGAGAGGCGACTTCGGCTACGGCAAGATGAAGAACGTCGTCACCAGCCTCGAATTCGAGCGCATGCTGTCGTCCACCGGCCCCTATGAGGGCGAAATCAGGCGGCCTTCCGACGGCAAGCACCCGGAAAAGATCGCCTGGATCCAGTGCGTCGGCTCCCGGCAGGTCATTCCCGGCGGCAACAGCTACTGCTCGGCGGTCTGCTGCGCCTACACCCAGAAGCAGGTGATCCTCGCCAAGGACCACGATGCCGACCTCGACGTCACGGTCTTCCACAACGACATCCGCGCCTTCGGCAAGGATTTCGAGCGGTACTATCAAAGGGCGGAGAATCTCTCCGGCGTCGAGTTCGTCAGAAGCTATGTCTCGGTCGGCAAGGAGATCCCCGACAGCAACAACGTCACCATCCGCTACGCCACCGAAAGCGACGGCGTGAAGGAGCAGGAATTCGACCTGGTCGTTCTGTCGGTGGGCCTGAGCCCGCCCAAGGACGGCCGGGACCTGGCCGACAAGTTCGGCATCGAGCTCAACGCCCACGGCTTCTGCAAGACCAATCCCGTCAATCCCATCCAGACCTCGCGGCCGGGAATCTTCGTCAGCGGTGCCTTCCAGGGTCCCGCCGACATCCCGGAATCGGTCGTCTCCGCCAGCGGGGCCGCCGCCCTTTGCGGCGAGTTGCTCGCCAAACAGCGCGGCAAGCTCGGCCGCGAGCGGCAATATCCGCCGGAACGGGACGTTTCCGAGGAAGAGCCCAAGGTCGGCGTCTTTATCTGCCATTGCGGCGCCAATATCGGCCGGGTGGTCGATGTTCCTTCCGTCGTCGAATACGCCTCCGGGCTGGACAATGTGGTCCACGCCCAGGAAAGCCTGTTCGCCTGCTCCACCGACAACGCCCAGCAGATCGCCGACACGGTCCGCGACAAGGGCCTCAATCGCGTCGTCATCGCCGCCTGCACGCCGCGGACCCACGAGCCCTTGTTCCGGGACACGGTGCGCGAGGGCGGGCTCAACCAGTATTTCTTCGACATGGCGAATATCCGCGAGCATTGCTCCTGGGTGCACGCCAAGGAGAAGGACGACGCCACCGCCAAGGCGAAGGACATCGTGCGCATGTCGTGCGCCCGCACCGCCCTTTTGCAGCCCTTGAAGGACATCGAGCTGCCGATCGACAAGACGATCATGGTGATCGGCGGCGGGCTGGCCGGGATGACCAGCGCGCTGAACATGGCCGAGCAGGGCTTCGAGATCTTCCTGCTGGAGAAGGCTTCCGACCTCGGCGGCATGGCGCGCAGGCTGCATTACACCCTCGAGGGAACCGACGTCCAAGCCCATCTCGGCGAGCTGATCCGCAAGGTCTACCGCCACCCGTCGATCCGCGTGCGCACCGATGCGGTGATCGAGGAAGTGTCCGGCTATGTCGGCAACTTCACCACAAAAGTGCGCTCGGAAGGACGCGTCAGCGAGATACGCCACGGCGCGGTCCTGATCGCCACCGGCGCCGAAGAGCACAGGCCCGACGAATATCTTTACGGGGAGGACGAGCGCGTCCTGACCCTGCTCGAGCTTGAGGAGCGAATCGCCTCTCGGGAACAGGCGGTGACCGACGCCGAGAGCCTGGTGATGATCCAGTGCGTCGGCTGCCGGACGCCGGAGAGGAACTATTGCAGCCGGGTATGCTGCAGCCAGGCGATCAAGAACGCGCTGAAGCTGAAGGATCTCAATCCGGAAAGGGAGATCTACGTCATCTTCCGGGACATGCGGACCTACGGCTTCAACGAGGACTATTACCGCGAAGCGGCGAGCAGGGGCGTCAGGTTCATCCGCTACGAGCCGGATGACAAGCCCGTGGTCGAGGCGGTCGAGGAGGACGGTCGGCAGCGTCTCAGGGTGAGCGTTCACGATCCCATTCTGGGTCAGAAGCTCGCGCTCGATGCCGATCTGGTCGCGCTCGCCGCCGCCGTCGTTCCATCGTCGTCGAGCCAGGACCTGTCCAAGCTGTTCAAGGTGCCGCTCAATCCCGACGGGTTCTTCCAGGAGGCGCATGTCAAGCTGAGGCCGGTGGATTTCGCCGCCGACGGGGTCTTCCTTGCCGGCACCGCGCATTATCCCAAGCACATCTCCGAAACGATCAGCCAGGCCAATGGCGCGGCGGCCCGGGTGGTCAATGTGCTGTCGAAGAATTCGGTGAC
>DATHRP010000435.1:0-3514 GCA_035465195.1 Afifellaceae bacterium
GCCTTGAAAGAGGTGGGCGTTTCGCGTCTGCAACGCTCGTTGGCATAGGCGCAGCGCGGATGGAACGTGCATCCGGGCGGCGGATCGAAGGGCGAGGGCAGTTCGCCCTCCAGCTTGATATTGTCGCGCTTGCGCGTCGGATCGGCGACCGGCGTCGCCGACAGCAGCGCCTTGGTGTAGGGATGCCGCGGACGCGCGAAGATCTCCTCCACGGGCGCCAGCTCAACCGGCCGTCCGAGATACATCACCATGACATGGTCGGCGACGAAGCGCACGACCGAGAGGTCGTGGCTGATGAAGACGTAGGTCAGGCCGAACTCGTCCTGCAGGTCGGCGAGCAGGTTGAGCACCTGGGCCTGGATCGACACGTCGAGTGCCGAGACCGGTTCGTCGAGCACGATGATCTTCGGGTCGAGCATCAGCGCCCGGGCGACGGCGATGCGCTGGCGCTGGCCGCCGGAGAACATGTGCGGATAGCGGCCGTAATGTTCCGGCCGGAGGCCGACCCGCGCCAGCATGTCGAGCGCCTTCCTGCGCCGCTGGTCGGCCGGCATGTCGGTGTTGATGACCAGCGGCTCTTCCAGGATGGCGCCGATCTTCTGACGCGGATTGAGCGAGCCGTAGGGGTTCTGGAAGACGATCTGCACCGTGCGGCGCAGGGCTTTGAGTTCGGCCTCACCGGCCAGCGCAAGTTCGCATCCATCGATTACAAGCCGGCCGCCGCTCGGCCGTTCGATCATCGTGACGAGGCGGGCGAGCGTCGACTTGCCGCAGCCGGATTCGCCGACGACGGCCAGCGTCTCGCCCTGTTTCACCTCGAAGGCCGCGCCGTCTAGTGCCTTGACCGTGGCGGGATCCTGGAACATGCCGCGCGAGACGCTGTAGTGGCGGGCGAGGCCGTCGGCTTCGATGATGGCGGTCATGCCGTGGCTCCCGTTTCCCGGCCGTCGAGCGGATAGTGGCAGAGCGCCTCGCCGAGCGGGCCGGGCTGCCTCGGCGGTTCCACGGTGCGGCACTTGTCGTCGGCGAAGCGGCAGCGGGGATTGAACAGGCAGCCGTCCGGCCGGTCGCCCTGACCCGGCACGATGCCGGGGATGGCCGGCAGCCGGTTGCCGGTGGCCCGGTCCGGCAGCGCGTCGAGCAGGGCGGCGGTGTAGGGATGGTGCGGTTTTTCGAACAGGCCGATCACCTCCTGCCGCTCGACCTGCTGGCCGGCATATTGCACGACGACGCGCTGCGCCGTTTCCGCCACCACGCCCATATCGTGGGTGATCAGCACCAGCGCCATGCCGGTTTCCTGCTGCAGGCGGATGAGCAGATCGAGGATCTGCGCCTGGATCGTCACATCCAGTGCCGTGGTCGGCTCGTCGGCGATCAGGAGCTTCGGCTGGCAGGCGATCGCCATGGCGATCATCACGCGCTGGCTCATGCCGCCGGAGAGCTGGTGCGGGAACGCGGAAAGCCGCTTCTCCGGTTCCGGGATGCCGACGTCGTTCAGGAGTTCGACGACGCGCTCGCGCCGCTCGGCACGGCCGAGTCCGAGATGGGTTTTCAGCGCCTCGCCGATCTGGAATCCGACGGTGAAGCACGGATTGAGGCTGGCGATCGGTTCCTGGAAGATCATCGCCATGTCGCGGCCGATGATCTCGCGCCGCTGCCGCTTGCCGAGGGTCCTGAGGTCTCGGCCGTCGAACGCCATGGCGTCGGCTGTGACGGTCGCCGTCGGTGGCAACAGCCCCATGACGGCCAGCATGGCGACGGACTTGCCGGAGCCGGATTCGCCGACGATCGCCAGCACGTCGCCGGCATCGACCGACAGGTCCACGCCGTCCACGGCGCGGAACGGCCCGGCTGCGGTCTCGAAGGTGACGGCGAGGTTGCGGATGTCGAGCAGTGCCATCGGTTTCAGCTCCGCTTCAGCTTCGGATCGAGCGCATCGCGCAATCCGTCGCCCACCAGGTTGATGGCAAGCACGGTGATCACGATCATCAGGCCGGGCAGGGTGACGACCCACCAGGCGCGCGAGATGAACTCGCGGGCGTCAGCCAGCATGGTGCCCCATTCCGGCGTCGGCGGCTGCGCGCCCATTCCGAGGAAGCCGAGCGCGGCGGCGTCGAGGATGGCGGTGGAGAAGGAGAGCGTCGCCTGGACGATCAGCGGCGCCAGGCAGTTGGGCAGGATGGTCTTCGTCATCAGCCTGATCGGGCCGGCCCCGGCCACGCGGGCCGAAATCACATATTCCTTGGTCATTTCGCTCATCACCGAGGCGCGCGTGAGCCGCACGAAATGCGGCTGCAGCACCAGCGCGATCGCGATCATCGCGTTGAGCAGGCCCGGCCCCAGGACCGCGACAAGGACCAGCGCCAGCAGCAGCGAGGGAAACGCCAGGATGACGTCCATCACGCGCATGATCGCCGTGTCGATCCAGCCGCGGAAATAACCTGCAATCAGGCCGATGGTGATGCCGCCGACGAGCGCAATCGACACCACAACGACACCGATGAACAGCGAGAACTGCGACCCGTAGATCAGCCGGGACAGGATATCGCGCCCCACGGCGTCGGTGCCCAGCAGGAATTCGGTGCGCCCGCCCTCCTGCCAGGCCGGCGGCAGGAGCTGGGCCTCGCGATATTGCTGGGCCGGATCGTGCGGCGCGATCAGCGGCGCGACGATGGCCAGCGCGATGATCGACAGGAAGACTCCAAGCCCGATCACCGCGCCGCGGTTCTCCGAAAAATAGAACCAGAACTCGGCCAGCATCTGGCGCGCGGCGCTGCGCTCTTCTGCGGCGACCGACTGATCGTCGACTGGTATGGCCTGTTCGCTCATGTCGTATGCCTGATGCGCGGGTTGATGAGGCTGTAGAGGATGTCGACGCCGAGATTGACCAGCATGATGATCCCGGCGATCAGCACGAGACCGCCCTGGATCACCGGATAGTCGCGCCGGAAGACGGAATCGACCATCCACTTGCCGATGCCGGGCCACGAGAAGATCGTCTCCGTCAGGATCGCTCCGGCGAGCAGGGTGCCGACCGAAAGGCCGATGACGGTGATCACCGGTATCAGCGCGTTGCGCAGGGCGTGCAGGCCGACGATGCGGACCTGTGTCAGGCCCTTGGCCCTGGCGGTTCGCACGTAGTCCTCGCCGAGCACCTCCAGCATCGCCGAACGCGTCTGCCGCGCGATGACGGCAAGCGGGATCGTGCCGAGCACGATGGCCGGCAGGATGAGATGGTGCAGTGCCGACCAGAAGGCGCCCTTCTGGCCCGACAGCAGGCTGTCGATCAGCATGAAGCCCGTCTCCGCCGGAAAATAGTAGAGCAGCGAGATGCGGCCGGAGACCGGCGTCCACTGCAGCGTGGTGGAGAACAGCATGATGAGCAGCAGGCCCCACCAGAAGATCGGCATGGAATAGCCGACGAGCGCCGCGCCCATTACCGACTGGTCGGTGAACGTGCCGCGCCGGGTGGCGGCGATGATGCCGGCCGGAATGCCGATGGCGACGGCCAGCA
>DATHRP010000436.1:0-1909 GCA_035465195.1 Afifellaceae bacterium
CGTCGCCATCGACATGCCGGTCGCCGAGCGCGGCGACCGTGCCGCCGAGCTGGAGAGCAGCCAGCGCGACCTTTGGCGGATGATGCGCGACGAGGCGATGGCGGCCGACAAGGAACTCGCCGATGTCTGAGATGGCCGGAACAGGCACGGAAACAACCGGCGCTGAAACCGGCGAGACGGCGGCGCGGCCGGTGCCGTTCCGCGGTGGCGGCTTCACCAAGGGTTCGGTGCGCTTCGTCGGCCCGATCGTCTTCGCCGGCCTGATCGCCTTCTGGGAATTCGGCTCGCGGGCCGGCTTCATCTCGCAGCTGGTCCTGCCGGCACCGTCGGAAGCGCTCGAAGCGCTCCACCACCTCGCCGTCTCGGGGCAGCTCTGGAAGCATTTCGGCGCGTCGCTCTACCGGCTGGTGATCGGCTGGACCTGCGGCACGCTGCTGGGCGTCGCCGCGGGGCTGGCGATCGGCCTCTTCCCGCTCGCCCGCGCCTCGCTCGCCCCGCTCGTCTCCGCGCTGTTCCCGGTGCCGAAGATCGCGCTGCTGCCGCTCTTCATCATCTGGTTCGGCATCGGCGAGGGCTCCAAGATCGCTACCATCCTGTTCGGCAGCTTCTTCCCGACCGTCATCGCCACCTATGGCGGCGTCGACAATGTCGACCGCGGCCTGATCCGCATGGGCCAGTCGTTCGGGCTCACCTGGCCGTCGATCGTGCGCAAGATCATCCTGCCGGGCGCTTTGCCGGCCATCCTGTCCGGCTGCCGGATCTCGATTTCCATCGCCATCGTATTGCTGGTCGCTGCCGAGATGATCGGCGCCGAGTTCGGCATCGGCGCCTATATCCTGATCGCCGGCAGCCTGATGGCGACCGACCAGCTGATCGCCGGCGTCGCCATCCTGTCGCTGATGGGGCTCGGCTTCGCATGGGTGATCGGCCGGGCGGAACGGGCGCTGCTGGCCTGGCGGACATGAATCCGGCCGGCGGCGCCGAGCGTGCCACCGGCCGGTATCGGACTGGAGGTGCGGCCGCTCATCGGCCGTCGGTCCGGAACACGGATTCCCTGATCCAGGCGGACATCACCTGGTCGCGGGTCAGCCCGATATCCTTCAGAAGATGGTCGTCCATCTCCATGAGGGTGCGATAGTCGCGTCGCTTGCGGGCGGAACTCGCGATCCGGCCGACGAACGCGGACAGCCACTCGCGCAACTGTAAGCCGCGCCGCCGGCCAACGGCCGGGCCCAGCAGGGCGTGCAGGGCCGGTCTGCTGTGGGTATGCATTGTCGTCTCCATTGACATCGTCCGGACCATTCCGGACGGGGGAGCGTGGAGATAGGGTCCGACTGTTTCCGGCATGTTTCGGAAGCCCGTGAAAATTGTTTCTGTTGTTTCCGGCCCGCACACCGATCCGCTTTTCACAGGGAACGCCTCGACGTATCGTGCGTTAGTGAGAGCCGCAAAGCGGAAAGAGCGGCCAGGCGCGGCCTGCAGCAGCATCGGTTGGCGTATGGATCAGAAAAACCCAGTCGAAGACGATTTTCACGGCCAGGCCGAGAGGACCGACTCTCTCGCCGACCGGGCTGTCCGGTTCTCGATCATCGGATCGTTCCTGATCCTGCTGTTCGGCGTGCTCTATTTCGCCCAGAGCCTGCTCCTGCCGCTCATGCTTGCCTTCCTTTTCGCGCTGATCCTGTCGCCGATCGTCCGCACGTTTCTGCGCTTCGGCATCCCCGAGGGCGTCACCGCGGTGATGCTGGTGATGCTGATGGCGACGTCCGTCACCGGTGGCGTCTATTTCCTCAGCGAGCCGGCGACCGAGTGGTTCAAGAACGCGCCCTCTATCGGCTACGAACTGAAGCGCAAGCTGGAATATCTGCGCGAGCCGGTGGAAACGCTGAAGGAGGCGGAAAAGCAGGTC
>DATHRP010000437.1:0-2613 GCA_035465195.1 Afifellaceae bacterium
CGGCGGCCTTCGGCGGCGCCGGCCTGGCGGAAGGCGTCGGCGCCGGAAGCCAGTTCGTCAGCCAGTTGATCGGCGTCGCGGCCGTGATCGTCTGGTCGGTGGTCGCCACGTTCGTTATCGTCAAGATCGCAGCCGCGATCACGGGGCTCAGGGTCAGCGAGGATATCGAGACCCAGGGGCTCGATACGCCGATCCACGGCGAAACCGGATACAATCTCTGACCAACAGCCAATCCAGGCGAAGGACACGACATGAAGCTGATCGTTGCAATCATCCAGCCGCACAGGCTCGACCACGTGCGTGACGCATTGACCGGGATCGGAGTGCATGGGCTGACGGTCACGGAAGTGCGCGGATACGGCCGCCAGAAGGGACACACCGAGATCTATCGCGGCGCGGAATACCAGATCCACTACGTGCCGAAAATTAAGCTGGAAGTCGCCCTCTCGTCGGAAGATGCCGACAAGACGGTCGACGCGATCCGCGAGGCGGCGCAGACCGGCAAGATCGGCGACGGCAAGATCTTCGTGCTCGATCTCCTGTCCGCGATGCGCATCCGCACCGGCGAAACGGATACCGAGGCGCTTTAGCCAAACCGCCATCCGGCAGTTCCAATCGCCCGGCAAAGAGACTATATGCCGGGCCATGAGTGATGCCGCCGCACGCACCGATACCCTTGTCGACCTCGCCGCCGGGCTGCGCCCGGGGGTGACCGGCGACGACGAGAAATCGCCGCTGATCGGCCTCGGCCGCGAGCGACTCGCCGCGGCACTGGCCGATGCGGGCGTTCCGGAAAAGCAGGTCAGGATGCGGGCATCGCAGCTCTGGCACTGGCTCTATGTGCGCGGCGTGAACGATTTCGACCGCATGACGAACATGTCGAAAGCGTTGCGCGAGGATCTGGCCGGACGCTTCTCTCTGGCCCGGCCGGAGATCGTCGAGGAACAGATTTCCGTCGACGGCACCCGCAAGTGGCTGCTGCGCTTTCCGGCCCGTGGCGCCGGCCGTCCGGTCGAGGTGGAAACGGTCTACATTCCCGAAGAGGGCCGCGGCACACTGTGCGTCTCGAGCCAGGTCGGCTGCACGCTGACCTGTACCTTCTGCCATACCGGCACCCAGCGGATGGTGCGGAACCTGACCTCGGAAGAGATCCTGGCGCAGATCCTGCTTGCCCGAGAGCGGCTCGGCGACTTTCCCGATCTCGACACGCCGCAGGGCGCCATCGTGCCGAGTGAAGGGCGGCTCGTCTCCAACATCGTGATGATGGGGATGGGCGAGCCGCTCTACAATTTCGACAATGTGAAGGAGGCGCTGCTGATCGCTTCGGACGGCGAGGGCCTCAGCCTGTCGAAGCGCCGCATCACATTATCGACCTCCGGCCATGTGCCGAACATTCACCGCACGGGCGAGGAGATCGGCGTCATGCTGGCGATCTCGTTGCATGCCGTGCGCGACGAGTTGCGCGACGAACTGGTTCCGATCAACCGCAAATGGCCGATTGCCGAACTGCTCGACGCCTGCCGCGCCTATCCGGGCCTTTCCAACGCCAAGCGCATCACCTTCGAGTATGTCATGCTGAAGGGGGTGAACGATTCGCTGGCCGACGCACGCGAACTGGTGCGGCTGCTGAAGGGCATCCCGGCCAAGATCAACCTGATTCCGTTCAATCCCTGGCCGGGCAGCAGCCACGAATGCTCCGACTGGGAGCAGATCGAGACATTCGCCGACGTGGTCAACCGCGCCGGTTATGCCTCGCCGATCCGCACGCCGCGCGGGCGCGACATCTTCGCCGCCTGCGGACAGCTGAAATCGGCATCCGAGCGGATGAAGAAGCGCGAGCGCGCAGAGGCGGCCGGCTGACCGGGGCGGATCATCTCTGTCGGGGAGCCGGCCATGGCGGACAGCCGTCCATCTGACAGGATGCCGGTTCGGCTGCTCAAGCCGAAACAGGCCTATGTCCTGAGTGCCCTTGCCGGCGGATTCGCCGGGCACGGCCTGTCGCTGGTAGGAGGCGCCGCCCTTGCCGCCGGACCTTTCACCGGCGAACTCACGTTCATCGACATCGTCGTGCTGATCCTCGGCTTCATCGCCTCTTTCCTGATCGCCATTCCGGCGATCCTCATGATCGGTACGATCGCAGCACCGCTTGCCTGGGCGGCGCACCGGGTGTTCCGGCGATCCGGTCTCGATTATCACCCTGTCTGCGTCACGGCCGGGGCGTTGATTGCATGCGTCTCCACGAACCTGTTCCACGGCCTGAACGACGGCTTCGCCGCGCGAATGGTGTCACTGGACGGCATATCGCTCCTGTCGTCGCTGGCCGGCGGGGCGCTTGCCGGCGAACTGTTCTGGCGGCAGGCGGTCCGTCCGCTCGTCAATCGAAACTGAATGCTCAGCCAGCCGAACTTGCCGCCGGAGCGCCACCGGCGCTATTCATCGCCAACTTTGTACCCTCCAGGGCCGCAATGACCGCCATCCTGCGCATCCTCTTCCTCGTGCCCCTCGGCTTCCTGGCCGCGTGCCTGGCCGCGGGTGCGGTGATCGTGCTGGCGCTGGCGGGAGGGCCGGTCGGCTGGCAAGCGTTCAGGGCGGAATTCGTACCGGGCGAGGCCG
>DATHRP010000438.1:0-5332 GCA_035465195.1 Afifellaceae bacterium
CCCTGTCCTATGACGAGGAACTCGGCTGCCTCGGCGTCGGCAGCCTGATCGACATGCTCGAGAAGGCTCCGGTCAGACCGATGTTCTGCATTGTCGGCGAGCCGACGGGGCTTGCAGTGGCAACCGGCCACAAGGGCAAGACGGCGCTGCGGGCCACGTGCACCGGCCTGGAAGCCCATTCGGCCCTGGCGCCGACCGGACTGAATGCGATCCATCTCGCCTGCGATCTGATCGGCTCTATCCGGACGAAGCAGGACGAACTGGCGGAAAGCGGGCTTCGCGACGGCGATTACGATATCCCCTACACCACGCTGCATGTCGGGCGCATCGAAGGCGGCGTCGCGCTCAACATCGTGCCCAACCGCTGTGAGCTCCTGTTCGAGATCCGCAACCTGGCGGCCGACGATCCGCAGTCGATCCTGCGGCAGCTGCGGGACGCGGCAGGCGCGATCGTCGCGGAGGCCCGGAAGTCGGCGCCACAGGCCGATATCGCCATCGAGCAGGTCTATGCCTATCCCGGCCTCGACACGGCGCCGGACGCGCAGATCGTTGAGTTCGTCAAGGGCCTGACCGGCGCCAACGGCACGATCAAGGTCGCCTTCGGCACCGAGGGCGGGCTGTTCGAGGAACGTCTAGACGTCCCGGTCGTCGTCTGCGGCCCCGGGTCCATGGCGCAAGGACACAAGCCCGACGAATTCGTCAGCCGCGAGCAGCTTGAGCGGTGCGATGCGATGCTGGATACTTTGCTTGCCAGGCTCGAAGCCGGGCTCTGATCAATCGCCTGCACACTGCCGGGGCGCGGATCGCTTCATCGGTCGCCGGGCACGCCGTAGCTGGGGGCAACGGACGGGTTCAATGCCCGCGTGACGTAGTCTTCGAGTTGCGGCCGGTAGAGATCCCAGAGCGATGCAAGTGCCTCGATGGGGCAGTCCTCGCTCCAGTCGACACGGAGATCGGCGAGGGGCCAGGCGACGTCGCGCACCAGGATCATGCCGGCGGAATGGACAGGCCCCGCTTCACCGCCCGCCGCCAGCGCTGCGCGTAGTACGCCGATCAGCCGGTCACCAAGCGGGCCGGTCGAATTCCCGAATGCCTCGACCATCGCCGATGGAATGGTCTCGTTTGCCAGCAGATTGCCGCCGCAGGCGACATTCACTGCCTTTGCCTCGGCCCATATGCCGAGGGCGTTCGCCCCGGAATGGATCGCACTGCCACCCTCGCGGTCGACTGCCAGCACCTGCCTGTATTCCATGTGGTTTCCGGTCCGCTGCAGTTCGGCTACGGCCTCGCCAGCCGACGCGCCGCCGTCCATCAGGTCGAGACAGTGCGGACCGAGCGTCGGATCGGTGACGTTCTGGCTCGCCACAGCGCCGACGCCGGCGCGGGCATAGGCGCAACGGGCGGCGACCGCCGGCGAGGACGACGAGACCGCGACGCCGAACATGCCCGTTGCCGCGCAGCGCGCAACGATGGAAAAGGTCATGGTGCGCGCCGCTCCGTTTCCGACTGCTGGGTGAAGAATGACGCTCCCTTCGGGAATTCCGGCACTGCCACCGTATAGGCGGTTGCGCGCACCACGTGCGGGTCTTCGCCCCTGACGATCAGTCCTTCGTGGCGGTTGGGAACCGGGTTGGGGCAGCAGGGCATGGCGTCGGCGGCGGAATAGACGGCGATGAACAGGGTACGCGGCAGGTCGGAGAGATTGGGAGCCGAGCCGTGCGCGACGCATGTGTGCATCAGGCAGACCGAGCCGGCAGGCCCGAGGCAACGAACCGCCTCGCTCTTTATCCGCTCCGCTGTCTCGTCGGCGATGGCGCCAGTGAACCGGCCGTCATGCCAGAGCGAATGGAGCGGCCCCCTGTGCGAGCCGGGCGCGATCTCCAGCGGCCCGTTTTCGTCCGTCACCTCGTCGACCATCAGCAGCGCCGTGACGAGGTCGGTATTGGTGTGCGGCGTATAGGGGAAGTCCTGGTGCCACTTCACCTCGGTCGCCGCACCGGGCAGCTTGGAATTGATCTTGTTGTGATGGTGCTTGACGTTCGGGCCGATCAGGTCCGCGACCATGTCGGTCATGCGGCTGTCGGCCATGACATTAAAATAGGCTTCGGAAATCTCCGAAGGCGCCTGTACGCGGCGCAGCGCCGGGTGCGCAGCGGAATGGCCGGGCTGCAAGTCGAAGCGTGGACGGCCATCCATGGCCTCGCCGTAGGCGGCTTCATGGCCCCTGCTCTCCTCCACCCAGCCGTCGAATTCGCGCCTCAGCGCTGCGAGTTGGTCGCCCGGGACGGCATTTTCGACCGTTATGGCTCCGTCACGCCAGAATCGCTCGATCTCCTCCTCGCTCAACACGCTCATGTTCCACCCTCCTCGTCGGGGATGACCGCCGTGGCATCGATCTCCACCAGCCATTCGGGCCGGGCGAGCGCGACCACAACGAGCCCGGTGCAGACCGGATGCACGCCCCTGATATACTCGCCCATGGTGCGATAGACCGCCTCGCGGTGGCGCACGTCGGTCAGGTAGACCACCAGCTTGGCCAGGTGCTCCATGCGGCCACCGCATTCTTCGATCAGCTGGCGGATGTTCTGCATCACCTTGTGGGTCTGCTCGGCAGGATCGCAAGAGGCGACATTCTCCGCCGTGTCGAGATCCTGCGGACACTGGCCGCGCAGGAAAACCACCCGCCCGCGCGCGACGACCGCCTGGGCGAGATCGTTGTCGAGACGCTGCTCGGGATAGGTGTCCTTCGTGTTGAACGGACGGATGCGGGTATGCGCCATCGGTTCCTGCCTAATCCGCCGCTTCGGCGCCCTTTCGTTCGCGATACCATTGATTGACCGCGGCGTCACCGGGCGGGCGATCGCCCGGTTCCATCACCCGGTCGGAGAGTTCCGCCGACTTGCGCACGAAATCGAGCGGGCCGTCCCAGTCGAAATTCCGGTAGACGGCCCCCAGGTGCGCGAATGGCGGCGACTGGGCGAAGAGCTGGAAGGTCAGCCGGTGGCCGGCATAGTCGGAATTGAGCAGGTCGCGGGCATAGGCGAGCAGCTTGCGCCGGTCTTCGGCGAGCCAAGTCTCGTTGATGGAATAGAACTTGTCCATCCACGGCTTCGTTTCCGGCGCATCGAAGGTTGCCGCGTCGGGCGTCACGCAGATCTGCCCGCCGCACAGTTCGCGGGCAATGTGCATCATTTCGTTGAGCCGGCTGATCGCGGCGACCCGTCCCGTGTAGAGCAGGGACTGGTTCGGCATCATCAAGCCGGCCGGCGAGCGCTCGCCGAGCGTGATCGCAGCCGTCAAATGGGCATTGATGCCCTCGCGCCAGACCGCCAGCGTGGCGAGCTTCTCCTGCACCGCCTGCTGCTTTTCCAGCCCCGTCTGCCGCACGTTGAACAGGGCCGCGCCGATCATCATGTCGGCCTGCTTCAGCGTGCGCTGAACGAAGGCGAAGGCGGAATAGCGGTGCAGTGTCGCGCGGATGAAGGTCGCCGCGCGGGTATGGCGGTAGAACAGCACGTTCTCCCACGGCACCAGCACATTGTCGAAGATCACCAGCGTGTCGACCTCGTCGAAGCGGCTGGCGAGCGGATAATCGCGCGCATCGGCGCGCGGGCAGTCGCCGGAGGCGCCGGCGAAGCCGGTCCGGCAGATGAACTTCAGGTTCGGCGAATTGAGGTCGCAGATGAAGCCGACGGCATAGTCCGACAATGCCTCGTTGCCCCAGTTGGCGATGGTTGGCTTGGTGAAGGCCTGGTCGGCATAGGCAGCCGCGGTCTCGTACTTGGCGCCGCGCACGACGATGCCGGCATCGGTTTCCTTCACAACATGCAGCAGCATGTCCGGGTCCTGGTCCTGTGGCGCCTTGGAACGGTCCCCCTTGGGATCGGTATTCGCGGAGACGTGGAACGGATCGTTTTCGATGACGCGCCGGATATGCGTCTCGATATTCCGGGAAAACTGCGGATCGACCTCGTTCAGCACGTCCTGGCCGTCGTAGAGCGACCACATCTCCCCGACGGTCTCGTCGCCGACGCGAGTAACGATGCCTCCGATCTCCTCCATGACCGTATCCGTCGCGCGCCGCTTCGCCCACCAGTCGTCCCGGCTGTAGGGCAGCGCGTTGCCGACGGCGTTTACCTCGCCGTCCCGTTCCACGGTCATGACGTCGCGCGTCGCCGGCTCGTGCTGCATGTCGTAGATCCGCGCGCGGATGTCGACCAGCGGCTTGAACATGGGATGCGTCGTAACATCCCTCACGCGCTCGCCATTGATATGGATCTCGCGGCTTCCGCTCAGCGCTGCGCGATAGTCCTCACCGGTTCGGATCATGCCTGCCCTTTCCGAAAACCTTGCATGCAGCCCGACGGTCTTCGGGCGCACGGCAGTTTCGCCGAGAGTCGGGCTTGCGGTAAAGCGGGAGTTTTCTGGCCATTGCTTCGGCCCGGCAGAAGCAGGCCGTCCACGGGGTCCGCGCTAGTCGATATCCTCGACGTCCGCGGCCTCGCCGCTGACACGCTGTGCCAGCGCGGCTTCCATGAACGGATCGATGTCGCCGTCCAGCACCACCGTCGGGTTGGTGCTTTCCACGCCGGTGCGCAAGTCCTTGACCATCTGGTAGGGCTGCAGGACATAGGAGCGGATCTGGTGGCCCCAGCCGATGTCGGTCTTCGACGCTGCTTCGGCGCTCGCCGCCTCCTCGCGCTTTTTCAGCTCTTCCTCGTAGAGCCGGGCGCGCAGCATCGACCAGGCGGTAGCGCGGTTCTTGTGCTGGGAGCGCTCGTTCTGGCACTGCACCACGATGCCGCTCGGAATATGGGTGATCCGGACGGCGGAATCGGTGGTGTTGACGTGCTGGCCGCCGGCGCCGGAGGCGCGGTAGGTGTCGATCCTGACATCGGCTTCCGAAACGTCGATCTCGATGGAATCGTCGACAACCGGATAGACCCAGACGCTGGCGAAGCTCGTGTGCCGGCGGGCCTGGCTGTCGAACGGGGATATTCGGACCAGCCGGTGGACGCCGGATTCCGTCTTCAGCCAGCCATAGGCGTTTTCGCCCTTGACCAGTATCGTTGCCCCCTTGATACCGGCTTCCTCGCCAGGGTTCGACGATTGGATCTCGACCTTGAATCCGTTCTGCTCGGCCCAACGCACATACATGCGCAGCAGCATTTGTGCCCAATCCTGGCTTTCCGTGCCGCCGGCCCCGGCGTGAACGTCCACAAAGCAGTCATTGCCATCGGCTTCGCCCGACAGCAGCGCCTCCACCTGTCTGCGTCCCATGTCTGCATGGAGCTTTTTCAGTGCGGATTCAGCTTCCGCGACAACGCCATCG
>DATHRP010000439.1:0-1876 GCA_035465195.1 Afifellaceae bacterium
CCGGCAGAAAAGGTCGTGCGGCTTCCGACCGTCGAATGATTGTAGCCGAGCGCGCTGGTATCGCCGATGATCGGCCGGACCTTGGACACGTCGATCCCCAACTCTTCCGCCGCCATCATGGCGATCGACCCGCGCGAGCCGGCGACATCGGGATTTCCCAAAAGCAGGGTCACCGAGCCGTCGGGCGTGATGTTGAGCGAAGCGGTGGTTTCCCCGCCGCGGTTGAACCAGAAACCGCAAGCGACGCCCCTTCCCTGGTTCGGGCCCAGCGGCGCCGAATAGTGCGGGTGGGCCTTGGCGGCCTCAAGCGTTTCGACAAACCCGATCGGCCCGAAAATATCGCCATAGATGGTCTCGTAGCCCTCCGTGGCGGCATTCTTCAGCCGCAGGTCGATGGGATCGATGTTCAGTTTCCTGGCGATTTCATCGATCACGCTTTCGACGCCGAACACAGATTGCGGCACGCACGGCGCCCGGAAGGCCGTCACCTTCGGCCGGTTGGACACGACCTCGTATCCCCAGGCCCGGACGTTTTCCAGATCGTAGCGGCTGAACATGGCTTGCGGCGCGTTGCCGAAGGCGGACCCGGTGAACGGTCCGGTCTGATAGTAGGCTTCCGCTTCGGCGGCGGTAAATTTCCCGTCCTTGGTCGCCACGATCTTGATGCGCGAATGGCTGCCAGCAACCGGGCCGGTTGAACGAAACACGTCCGTCCGGGTCAAGACGATCTTCACCGGCCGGTTGGACTTGCGCGACAGCACGATGGCGACCGGCTCCGCATAGAGCGTGGTCTTGCCGCCGAAGGCGCCGCCCAGTTCCGAGATCGTCACGCGAATGCGCGAAATGTCCATCTCCAGAATGGCGGCCAGCCGCGAACGATAGACGAAATGGCATTGCGTGCAGCACCATAGATCGACCTGCCCGTCCTCGGTGTAATTGGCGACGCAGGCCTGGGGCTCGATATAGCCCTGATGCATCGGCCTGGTGTCGAATTCCCGCTCGACGACGAGATCGGCCTCCTCGAAGCCCTCGGCCACGTCGCCCTTGGCCCATTCGGCGCGTTGAAGGATGTTGGTCGGCTTGTCCGGCGCGTCGGCCATGCCCTTGGTCCGCGCATGCTCGTGCAGGATCGGCGCGTCGGGCTTGATGGCGTCCATCACGTCGATGACGTGGGGCAGCACCTCATATTCCACCTTGATCAGCTTCAGCGCCTTCTTGGCGATCTTTTCGCTGGTGGCCGCCACCGCCGCCACGGCATGGCCGTGGAAGAAGACCTTTTCCCGCGCCATGCAGGTGTAGCTCGCATCGCGCATGGCGCCGGGCGGCAGCTCGGGGAAGTCGTCTCTCGTGGCCACCGCCTTGACGCCAGGCAGGGCCTCGGCGGCGGAGGTGTCGATTGATTTCACATATGCGTGCGCATGCGGGCTTCGCAGGATCTTTCCCACCAGCATGTTGGGCGGATAGAGGTCGGCTCCGAATTTGGCGCGGCCGGTGACCTTGTCGACGCCGTCCGGCTTGATCGGCGTGGTGCCGACCACCTTGAGCTTTCGGGTCGGGTCATAGGCCAGATCGGCGAATTCGCTCTTGATGTCCGCGGCCATGATCAACCCTTCCTCATTTCCTCGGCGGCCGCCTGCACGGAGCGGACGACCTTGTCATAGCCGGTGCACCGGCACAGATTTCCCGCCAGCCAATAGCGAATCTCGGTCTCGGTCGGGTCGGGGTTTCGCTCCAGCAACGCCTTGGCGGCGACCAGGATGCCCGGCGTGCAGATGCCGCACTGCACCCCGTTCAACTCCAGGATCTTCTGCTGCAGGGGATGCAGCTTTTCGCCGTCGGCCATGCCTTCCACGGTTTCCACCGATTTGCCGTCGGC
>DATHRP010000440.1:0-5648 GCA_035465195.1 Afifellaceae bacterium
GACGAACTGGTCGACAAGGCCGAAAAAGCCGTGGCCGGCGGCTACAATTCCATCAAGATCCGCGTCGGTGAGGATCTGCAGACGGACATCGGCAATCTCAGGGCGCTGCGCCGCGCGCTCGGCAACGACATCGCGCTGTCGGTCGATTTCAACCAGGCCATGAGCAAGGTGCACGGCCGGCCGGACAGGGCGATCGGCTACATCAGGCGGCTTGAGGAGTTCGACCTCGACACGGTCGAGCAGCCTGTGGCCGGGGAGGATTTCGAGGGCATGGCGCGGATCACCGCGGCCATCGACACGCCGGTCGTCGCCGACGAATCCATCTGGACGCTGCAGGACGCCCGGCGCGCCATCGAGATGGCGGCCTGCGACATCATCAAGATCAAGATCGTCAAGACCGGCGGGCTGCTGTTCGCCCGCAAGATGGCCGCGCTCTGCGAGGCTGCGGGAATGGCGCTTGTCGTCGGCCACGGTATTGCCGGTGCGGTGCAGAACGCCGCCGAGGCGCATCTCGCCGCCTCGCTGCCGAACTGGAAGGAGCCTGGCGAAATGAACGGCTACCTGAAACTGTCCGGCGACATGGCCGGCGGCCTGCCGTTCGCCGACGGCAATGTCGTGCTGAACGACGGGCCGGGGCTCGGCGTTGAACCCGATCGCGACGCCCTTCGGGAATTCAGGAAGGTCGGATGAACGCGTCCGTGCAACTCTCCGCCGAACCGGAGCTGCGTCCGCTCGCTACAGGCGTTCACGCCTGGATCGGTGCCGGAGGCGATTCCAACGCCGGCGTCATCGATACACCCGACGGGCTGATCGTCATCGACGCGCAGCAGCACGCCGGCCTGGCGCGACGGTTCCGCGATGCGCTCGATGCGGCATACGGCAAGCCGGTGCGTGCCTTGATCAACACGCACTATCATTTTGATCACGTCGCCGGGAATTCAATCTTCGCCGCCGGCATTCCCATCATCGCTCACGAGATCACGCGCCGGCGCCTGGAAGCCCGGCTCGGCACAGACGGGCCACCGCCGTGGACCGTGACGGACATGGAAACCATGGCCGGAATGTTCTACGGCGAGAATATCGGCGATCTCGTGCCGAAGACAGACCCCGCGTGGAGCTGGTTCGAGCAGCGCTTCGAGCCGGCCGACTACGACCGTCTTGAGATCGTGCCGCCGACGGAGACGTTCGCCGACCGGTTCGCGTTCCATCTGCCGGACGGGGCGATCGAGCTCGACTATTTCGGACCGGCGCATTCCGATGGCGACATCGTCGTCCAGATCCCGCATGCCGGCGTCGTCTTCCTGAGCGACCTCTTCTTCTACGGCCGTTTCCCGTGGCTCGGCGACTGCGACCTCGACGGCTGGATCGGTGCACTGGACATCATGCTGCAGCGGAATTTCGACGTTATCGTGCCCGGCCACGGCAATGTCGGATCGCCGGCGGATCTCGCTTGGTTCCGCGACCTGCTGTCGGCGCTTCGAAGAGCGGTGGACAACGCGATCGCCGGTGGATCGACGGAGGAAGCCGCCTGCGCCGAGGTGCAGTTGCCGGACTACGCCCATCTCTCGCGCTATGACGAATGGATGCGGTTCAACGTTCGCAGCGCCTACCGGGCGCGCGGCGGGTCCACATAGTGCCGGATCTGAACGGAACAGGTCATATGTCGGAAAATCCAGCATCGAAGATCGATATTCACAGTCACTACATCCCGCCCGCGTATCTCGATTGGACGCGAGGCGAGGGGGCGCGACATGGGCGCAAGCTGGTGGAAGAAGCGGACGGGCAGCTGACCCTGCTGGCCGATGCGCGGTCGATCCCGGTTCCGGCGGGTTTCTTCGACGTCGAGACGCGGCTGGCGGACATGGATGGCCAGGGCGTCGATTGCCAGGTGGTCTCGCCACCGCCCTTTCTGCTGCACTACGACCTGGCGCCGGACCTTGCTGCCGAACTCGCCACGCTCCTGAACGATGAGATCGCCGCGCTCGTGGCGCAGCCCGGTGGTCGGTTCCTGCCGATGGGCACCCTGCCGATGCAGGATACGGATCGGGCTTTGAGCGAGTTGGAGCGCATCACCGGAGTACACGGCATGCGATCGATCGAGATCGGCGCCAGCGTCAACGGTCTCGAGCTCGACGACCCTGGGTTTGCCGAGTTCTGGTCGGCCATGGAGACTTCTAAACTGCTTGTGTTCATCCATCCCGTCGCGCCGCCTGGCCGGGAGCGGATGAACGACTACCACCTGTTCAACCTCATCGGCTTCCTGGCCGAGACGACGCTTGCCGCCGCCCGCCTGATCTTTTCCGGCACGCTGGACCGCCACCCAGGCCTCAGGATCTGCCTGCCCCACGCAGGCGGGATGCTGCCATGGATTGCCGGCCGCTTCGACCACGGGTTCGAGACGATAGCCGCATGCCGCAAGGACTGCGCGGCACCGCCGAGCACCTATATCGAGCGGTTGTATTACGACACCATCTCGCACGGCGCAGCGCAGCTCGAGTTCCGGGCCGACAAGGTCGGGCCGGAGCGGATCTTGATGGGGACGGATTATCCGTTCCGCATAGGCGATATGAAGCCGGTCGAAGCTGTCATGGCAGCGTCGGCGATCGGGGCATCGGGACAACGCCGGATCCTAGGCACCAACGCCGCCAGATTAATCGGGCTTCTGCAAGAGCAGGCGGCTTAACGATTTTGCAAAGCGAATTAGCGTCGCCACATCACGAAGTGATACCCGTTATTGGCACATAGCGGACATCAATCACGCGGCCCGTGATGTCCGCTTTTGACCCTAAGCGGACATAATGCGGCCGCCGCAGCAAATCGCTGGCGCGCTGGTCGGCTATCCAGTAATCAATCGAATATGTCGGACAGCAGTACGAAACGTCGATTGGCGGCTATTCTGGTGGCTGACGTTGTTGATTATTCGCGAATGATGGGCGCCGATGAAAGCGGTACGCTTGCCGCGCTCAAAGGGCACCGCGAGACGCTTTTCAACCCGGCTGTGACTGCGCACAATGGCCGGATCGTGAAACTGATCGGCGACGGCGCACTCGTCGAGTTCGCAAGCGCCTTCGATGCCGTGGGCTGTGCGCTGGCAATTCAACGCGGCATCCGGCGGCAGGAGAAGCCGGACAACACGATTACGCTCAGAATCAGTGTCAATCTCGGCGACGTCATTATCGACGGCGACGACATCTACGGCGACGGCGTCAACGTCGCCGCCCGTCTGGAGCCGCTGGCCGAACCCGGAGGCATCTGCATCGCATCGATCGTCCACGAAAGTCTGGCAAACCGTATCGACGCCCGGTTCGAGCACGGCGGAAAGGTACGGCTCAAGAACATCGATCGTCCGATAGCAATCTGGAAATGGCACCCCGCAATGGACGACGGTGACGCGGCAGCGGTCTCATCGTTGAAGGTAGATGCGAAACCCGACAAACCTTCGATTGCGGTACTCCCCTTCGCCAACATGTCGGGGGAACCGGAGCAGGAGTATTTTTCCGACGGAATTTCCGACGACATCATAACCGACCTGTCGAAGATCGCCGGCCTGATAGTCATCGCACGCAATTCAAGCTTTGCGTACAAGGGCAGAAATGTCGACATCCGGACGGTCGGTCGGGAACTCGGCGTTTGTTCCGTGCTGGAGGGCAGTATCCGTCGCGCCGGCAATCGTGTGCGCATTACCGCCCAGCTTATCGACGCTTCGGATGGCATGCATATATGGGCGGAGCGCTACGATCGGGACCTCTCGGATATCTTCGCAGTGCAGGACGAAGTTACACTGCGGATCACGAACGCGTTGAGAATCAGGTTGAGCGCCGCCGAGAAGGCGCGGGTCGGCGACACTCAGACCAGCAATGTGGAGGCACACGACGCCTTCCTGCGGGGGCGTGAGCTTGTGCTAGCCCCCAAGAAAGATCGAAATGCGTACGAGCTCGCGATCGAAGCCTTCAACCGGGCAATCGCTCTGGATCCCGATTATGCCGCCGCGTATGCCGGAATCGCGATGGCCCATAACATCGACTATCACAATCATATTACGGACGATTGCGACAATGCGCTCGATATCGCGGCACGTTTTGCCGACGAGGCAGTCACGCGTGGCCCCAATGATCCATTCGCGCTATTTGTCGCCGCTATCGTCGCGACCTTTCGCGGTCGGTTTGCAGACGCGGCAAGATGGGCTGATGCGGCAGTGGCGATCAGCCCGAACTATGCGCCGGCCCATATGGCCCGCGGGACGGTCGATGTCTATGCGGGGAATCCGCTCTCCGCGATTCCGCAGATCGAACTGGCGATCCGGTTGGACCCTCTTCGCAACCAACAATATCTGCATTTCGTCGGCACGGCCTATCTGACCGCGGGACGATACGAGGCGGCGGTAGCGGTATTCAGGGAGCGGATCAGGGTTGCGCCTGGTACCGATCTGTCTCGTGCCTTCCTGGCTTCGGCTCTCGGCCATCTGGAGCGGATTGACGAGGCCCAGCATGTCTGGCGCGAGATGTTGGCCATCAACCCGAATTATTCGTTCGACGACCATGCCGGCCGATTACCTTTCAAAAACCAGACCGATAGAGATCGGATAAGGGAAGGCCTGACCAAGGCGGGGTTAGCCTAACCACGTGGAGTTTATTGCGCGTTCGCAAGTCTGGTATTGGCACAAAGTCACCGTGTTGACCGGCGCTGGTGCAGGTCCGCTTTCGGGGGTGGAACGGACGCCCTCACGCCCGGGTCAAAGAGGCGGGTTTTGACCCACACCGGACATTTTCAATGTTGCCGTATGCACTCTCGGCGATAGCGTTGATCGCCGAGAGGCTTCAGAAACAAATTTCAGACGACAGGTAGCGGCTTCCGGTGAGCTCTGCGGTCTTCAAGTTCAGGCGTCAAACTACAAGCAGCCGTGGTATCTCAAACAGCCAAGATAGTCTTGGCGCCGGCTCCAGTTCTCACTGCAGCGTCGTGACCAGTAGTCACAACTGCGGCTTGAATACCGCGGCCTCCGAGGACCATCGTAGTACGGACCGTAATAAGGCTCACTGTACATACCCAGCCACCACGGGAAAATATACCAATAGCCACCATAGTGATATCTGTTGCGACCACGAGGGTGCCGATAGCGGGGACCATGACGTCTGCGATCGTATTTGTAGCGACGGTCGCCCCTGTGACCCACCTTCTCGACTGGCAGGGCAGTGCTCGCACTTTGGGTGGCATTGTCTGCAGGCGCAAGGCGAAGTGTGAACGCCGAAGCTGGCCCCGAATGCGTAAGCAACGTCAGTGCGCTTATCGCCAATGCGGCACCAAGAACCGATGCAGGTCGATATATCCTCATAGGAATTGTCCTTCTCTGATACCCGCCCCCTGCATGTCGATATCTGGACTAAGTTCCAGCCGGTGCCACATTGACTTGGGTCAACCACCAACAGTCAGGATTATCCACCGCACCTCGGAATTTCGCAAACCAAACACCTGAACAACGGTGCAATCAACGGGCGGTTGATAGCTGCAGAATTGGCGGCTGCACCATCACATGCGATTTCCGAAAATGGCACGAAGCAGACTCTTTGCGGCGGCGCTGAGGGTGTCCGCACTGAACCCCAAAGCGGACTCTTTGAACGGGGCCCCTGCGACAAAGGATTGGCAGAGCT
>DATHRP010000441.1:0-7076 GCA_035465195.1 Afifellaceae bacterium
GGGGAGGCTGAAAGACCTGGTCGGCGAGATCCGCCAGAACCTGCGTGACGAGCGGATCGGATATTCGGGTGTCAGGCTGGACGGCATGACGGCCCGCTTTACGCTGCGGGACGAAGCCGACGCGGATCGTGTGAGAACCGCGCTGCAGGACCTGACCGCTCCGGTCCAGTCGGGCCTCTTTGCCCAGGGCACAATCTCCGAAGTGGACATGACCAACGAAGGACCGGTTTTCGAACTGACCCTTACGGACGAAGGGATTGACGAACGGATCCGCGCGGCACTTCAACAGACGCGCGAAGTGCTCAACTTCCGGCTCAATGAAACAGGTACGACGGAACCGTCGATCCAGATCCAGGGTGACGACCGCATTCTCGTACAGGTTCCCGGCGTCGAGGACACCGAAACGCTCAAGGAAATTATCGGTTCGACGGCCAAGATGACGTTCCACCTGCCGTGTCCGGAAGGCACGGTCGCGGAGGCTTTGCAGACGCGACCGCCGCCGGGCTGCGAAGTTGTTCAGCCCCAGGACAGTAACGATCTGCCGATGCTTCTGGAGAGCCGGGAGCGCTTGTCCGGCGAGGATCTCGTCGATGCGCAGCCGGCATTCGACAGCCAGACGAACCAGCCGATCGTGACCTTCCGTTTCAATACGCGCGGCGGCGCGATATTTGCCGAATTGACGTCAGCAAATGTCGGCCGCCAGTTCGCGGTGGTTCTCGACAACAAGATCATCACCGCTCCTGTGATCCAGACACCGATCATCCAGGGTAATGGCCAGATCTCGGGCAATTTCACCGTCGAATCCGCCAATAACCTGGCTGTGTTCCTGCGTGCGGGTGCGCTGCCGGCGGACCTGACTATCGAGGAAGAACGCACGGTCGGGCCGAGCCTCGGGCAGGATTCGATCGAAGCGGGCAAGAAAGCGGCGGTCATCGGCATGATCGCGGTTATCGTTTTCATGGTGGCCGTTTACGGCCTGTTCGGGATATTCGCCAATATCGCGCTATTCGCGAACATCTTCCTGATCTTCGGGATTATTACGGTGATCCAGGCGACGCTGACGCTGCCGGGTATCGCGGGTATCGTGCTGACAATCGGCATGGCGGTCGACGCCAACGTCCTGATCTTCGAGCGCATCCGCGAGGAACTGCGGCTCGGCCGTTCGGCGATCAATGCCATCGAGGCCGGTTTCTGTCGGGCGCTGTCGACGATCCTCGATGCCAACATCACGACCATGATCGCAGCCGCCGCGCTGTTTGCACTCGGCTCCGGGCCAATCAGGGGCTTCGCCGTCACTCTGGTTATCGGCATCGTGACGACCGTCTTCACCGCCTTTCTGCTGACCCGGATGATCGTGGCGCTCTGGGTCCAGGCCAAACGGCCCAAGGCCGTTCCAATCTGACGAGGATCTGAATCAATGCCGCTTCGCATCGTACCGGACGACACGCATATCCCGTTCATGTCGCAATCGCGGCTGTGCGCGATGCTGTCGTTCGCCGCCATGGTCGCGTCGATCATCCTGTTCTTCACGGTCGGGCTCAATCTGGGCATCGACTTCAAGGGCGGCACGCTTCTGGAACTCAGGAGCAAGGCGGAAGTCGCCGATATTGCCGATATCCGTTCGAAAGTGGGGTCGCTGGGATATGGCGACGTTGAAGTCACAAGCTTCGGCGAGCCAAACGAGGTCCTCATCCGCATCGAGGCACAAGAAGAGGGTGCGGAGGCCCAGGGCCAGATCGTCAGCACTGTCCTGCAGGCTCTCGGGCCTGACCAATATGAAAACCGGCGGGTCGAATTCGTCGGGCCTCGAGTCGCCGGGGAACTGGCAGTCAAAGGCACGATTGCGGTGATCGTGGCGCTGATTGGCGTGCTGTTCTACATCTGGTTCCGGTTCGAATGGCAGTTCGCCGTTGGCGCCATCGGTTCGCTGGTGCACGACGTCATTCTGACTATCGGCTTCTTTTCTGTCACCCAGATCGACTTCAACCTGAGCAGCCTGGCAGCCATCCTGACCATTGTCGGCTATTCGCTGAACGACACCGTCGTCGTCTACGACCGCGTTCGGGAAATGCTCCGGAAGTTCAAGCAGATGGCGATCCCGGAGCTGGTCGATATCTCGATCAACCAGATGCTTTCGCGCACCTTGCTCACCTCGCTGACGACGATCATCGCGCTGGCCGCGCTGTTCCTCTTCGGCGGCGAAATCATCCGCTCGTTCACGGCCGCGATGATCTGGGGCGTGGTGATCGGCACCTATTCGTCGATCTACATCGCATCGCCTGTGCTGATCTATTTCAACCTGAGGCCGGGCGCCACGCAGACCGCGGAGGTCGCCCAGTCTTCCGGGGCGTGAGCGTGTCATGGCGCCGGACAAACGCCAGGGCGTCATTATCACGGAAGCCCGGTTTCCGGGCCGGGCTCCGATCGATGCCTACGGCAATGGCGGCTTCCGCTTCGCCGACATGTCGCATCGCGGTTCGATCCTCGCATTGCCCGGCGGCATCGAGGCTTGGCCGGTCGATGCAGTCGGTGCCCTGACTCCCGAACATCTGGCCCCGATCCTGCGTGAGCGGGATGCAATCGAGATCCTGCTTTTCGGGGTGGGATCAGCCTTCCAGCCCCTCCCGGAGGCAGTGGCCGGAAGATTGGCGGAGGTCGGCTTGGCCCCCGATCTGATGAATACCGGCGCCGCCGTCAGGACATACAACGTGCTCCTGGCGGAAAACCGCGCGGTTGCCGCAGCGCTGATCGCCGTTGAATCACCGCGGTGACGGTTTCCGGCAAACCTTCCTCGCCAGGCGGCGATTCCGATTACATCGCCTCGCTGGTCCGCAGCCATGACCGTCCGCGCTATTATTCAGCGCTGTTCGCTCCGGCCGGCAAACGCCAGCACCTGATGGCGCTTTATGCGGCGAATACAGAGATACGGCGCATCCCGGAAAGCGTCAGTGAACCGGGGCTTGGCGAGATCCGCCTGCAATGGTGGCATGACGCGATTGCGGCGGCAGGAGGCGGGGGCGGCGAAACGCCGGTCATGCGCGCACTGGGCGAGGCGATCCGGACCTGCCGGTTGCCGCAGAATGCCCTGGAGGCGCTGGTCGAGGCGCGGCGCGGAGAACTCTATTCCGACGCGCCGCCAACGCTAGAGGATCTGGAGGGCCATTACGGAGCGACGGAATCGGCGCTCTTCCAGCTTGCCTGTCTGGTTCTCGGCAGCAAGGGCGCCGAGACGGCGGATGCAGCCGGCCATGCCGGCATCGCCTATGGTCTGGCCACCGACCTTGCCGGGTTGCCCGCCGTGCGCAGGGCCGGCAGACAGATAGCCTCTGCGGACCTGCTTGAAATCTACGATGTCGACGCGCAGGCGATGTTCGGCGAAACTCCGCCGGACGCGTTCGAGCCATTGTTTTCCCATCTGGTCGACCATGCCCGGCGGCATCTGGCTTCGGCGCGGGCTGCGGTGCGATCCGTTCCTGGTTCATGCAGACCGGCATTCCTGCCGCTCGCCTCGATTTTCGGCCTGCTCGCCCGGGTCCACAAGGATCGCGACCGGATCTGGACGACACCGTCCGGACTGTCCGATCTCGCCGTGCTGCTCAGGACGACGCGCGCCGCGCTGTTCGGGGTCTGATCAGGCAGCAAGCCGTGCGGCCTCGGCCGCGAGCCATGCATCCATGTCGCGAAGCGCGCGCGCGGTGATGCCGCGCCGACGGGCGATCGTCTTCTCCTTGCCCTTCAGCCGCTTTCCGTCGTCACTCCTCGTCGGGGTTTCGACCGGCGGGAAAAGGCCGAAATTCACGTTCATCGGCTGGAACGAGGATCGGTCGCCGTCCTGCAGGTGACCGCCGGTGATGTGAGCGAGCAGGGCGCCATGCGCGGTCGTCGCGGGCGGCAGACCCGGTTCCATGCCAATGCGTTCGGCGGCGCAGAAGCGGGCTGCAAGCAGCCCGATCGCGGCGGATTCCACATAGCCTTCGCAGCCGGTGATCTGGCCGGCGAAGCGGATGTGCGGCGCGGCTTTCAGGCGGAGGGTGGGATCCAGCAGCTTGGGCGAATTGAGGAACGTGTTGCGGTGCATGCCGCCCAAACGGGCAAATTCCGCCTGCTCCAGCCCGGGAACCTGTCGCAGGATCCCGACCTGTTCGCCGTACTTCATTTTGGTCTGGAACCCGACCATGTTGTAGAGCGTGCCAAGCGCATTGTCCTGCCGGAGCTGAATTATCGCATGGGGCTTGATATCCGGCGCATGCGGATTGGTCAGCCCGACCGGCTTCATGGGACCGTGGCGCAGGGTCTCCCGGCCGCGTTTGGCCATTACTTCAATCGGCAGGCAGCCGTCGAAATATGGCGTATCCTTTTCCCAATCGCGGAAATCGGCCGTTTCGGCGGCGAGCAGCCCGTCGACAAAGGCTTCGTACTGGTCGCGGTTGAGCGGGCAGTTGATATAGTCGGCGCCGGTGCCTCCGGGGCCGGCCTTGTCGTAGCGTGACTGGAACCAGGCCTTGTCGAGGTCGATCGTGTCGAAATGGACGATCGGGGCTATGGCGTCGAAAAATGCGAGCTGGTCCTCGCCGGTGATTGCACGGATCGCCTCGGCGAGGCCGGGGGCGGTGAGGGGGCCGGTCGCTATGATTACCTGTCCCCAATCCTCCGGCGGGAGTGATTCCACTGCGCCGATCTCGACGGTGACCAGCGGATGGTTGCGCAAACGGTCGCTGACGGCGGCGGAAAAGCCGTCACGGTCGACCGCCAGCGCGCCGCCGGCCGGCACCTGGTGGGCGTCGCCCGTCGTCATGATCAGCGAGCCGGCCCGCCGCATTTCCTCGTGCAGCAGGCCGACCGCGTTGTTTTCGGCATCGTCGGAGCGGAACGAATTGGAGCAGACGAGTTCGGCGAAACCGCCGGTCTGGTGCGCTGCCGTGCGCACGGCCGGCCGCATTTCGTGAAGAACGACCGGGTGGCCGGCATTAACGAGCTGCCAGGCCGCTTCCGAGCCGGCAAGGCCCGCGCCGACGATATGGACCGGCTTTTCGCGCAATGCACTCATACCGGCGATATGGGGCATCGCCGTGCCGGTTGGCAAGGCCGATCGGGAAATCACGGCAGGGTGGTTTCACTCGAGTGATGAAATCGGTAAAACCGACTCATGTTCAGACCACCCATTCTGCTGCCGATCTGCTGCATGTTGCTGATTTCCGCTCTCGGCGGCTGTGCGTCGCAGTCGCTTTCCAGCCATGGCGGCTGGTTCGAGGAGCGTGATGTGCAGTTGCCCCAGGGGAATAAGGTCTTCATCTGCCACGCCTTCACCTGCGGGCGGGTTACGCCGGTTCAGTTCACCGAGGCCGAGATCGATCAGCTGAAGGCACCTTTCGGCAAGCCGCTGGCTTCAGCCGTGGAGGAGCGGAAGGCCGTTTCCGAGGCGGTGCAGATATTCGAGCGGATCGTCGGTCGGAAAATCGGTACATCGGGCGACCGGGGCGGGCTCGAGTTCGGCGGCGGCGATCCGAGCCAGATGGACTGTATCGACGAGGCGACGAACACAACTAGCCTGCTCCTGCTGTTATCGCAGAAGGGCGCCCTGAAGTTCCATGAGGTCGCGCGGCCGGTGGCGCGGGGTTTTTTCCTCGACGGACGCTATCCGCATGCCACTGCGGTTCTGAGGGAGACGGGATCGAAACGAAGCTGGGCGATCGATTCCTGGCCCATCGCAAATGCAGAACCCCCGGTGATCCAGGATCTCAGTGTCTGGATCGTTTCCCGGGGGTCACTCTAACGCGCGCGGTGTCGCGCGCGGACTACCGATGAATTCAGTAGGCAGCGGCCTTGCGTGCCACGCGGTGAATATCGCCGCGGCTCAGGCCAAGGTCGTTCAGTTCGCGGGTGGACAGGTTCTCAAGTTCCCGGACGGTTGTCCGGTAACGCCGCCACCGCTGAAAACGGTTGATCAGATCGGGTTTCATTTTCTCACTCCAAAATCGTTCTGATGTCGGAGCGTATATATGCTTCGCCGGTTGATGTTGCAGTGCAATATTCGCATGGCTGGACCGGCAAAAAGGCAGGGCCGGTTAACGAGCGTTAATGCAATGCTGCCTGCACGAATCGGATGGCGCGAGCCCTCGTCATTCGGCCGCCGCCGGCATAACCGTCTTGCGCTTCAGCACCGGCTTCAGGAACTGGCCGGTATAGGACCGTTTGGCGCCGACTATGTCCTCCGGCGTTCCGGTCGCCACGATTTCGCCGCCGCCGTCGCCGCCTTCCGGGCCGAGATCGATCAGCCAGTCGGCGGTCTTGATGACCTCAAGGTTATGCTCGATCACGACGACCGTGTTGCCCTGTTCGACCAGCTGATGGAGCACGTCGAGCAGCTTGGCGACGTCATGGAAGTGGAGGCCGGTCGTGGGTTCGTCCAGGATATAGAGCGTGCGCCCGGTCGCGCGCTTGGACAGTTCCTTGGCGAGCTTGATACGCTGCGCCTCGCCGCCTGAGAGCGTCGTGGCCTGCTGGCCGACCTTGATATAGCCGAGACCGACGCGGGCGAGCGTCTCCAGCTTGTCGCGCACCGCCGGCACCGCGGAGAAGAAGCCGGCCGCTTCTTCCACCGTCATGTCGAGGATGTCGGCGATCGACTGGCCCTTGAACAGGACTTCGAGCGTCTCGCGATTGTAGCGCTTGCCGTTGCAGACGTCGCAGGTGACATAGACATCCGGCAGGAAGTGCATCTCGATCTTGATAACGCCGTCGCCCTGGCACGCCTCGCAGCGGCCGCCCTTGACGTTGAACGAGAACCGGCCGGGCTGGTAGCCGCGCGCCTTGGCTTCCGGAAGTCCGGCGAACCATTCGCGGATCGGCGTGAAGGCGCCGGTGTAGGTCGCCGGGTTGGAGCGCGGCGTGCGGCCGATCGGGCTCTGGTCGATATCGATCACCTTGTCGAGGTGCTCGAGCCCCTCAATGCGGTCGTGCTCCGCCGGCACGTCGCGGGCGCCGTTCAGCCGCCGCGCCACCGCCTTGTAGAGCGTGTCGATCAAAAGGCTCGATTTGCCGCCGCCGGAAACGCCGGTCACGCAGGTGAAGACGCC
>DATHRP010000442.1:0-7893 GCA_035465195.1 Afifellaceae bacterium
GTCTCCGCCGAGACGGAGCCTGGTATGCCTGGTATTCGGGGGCGGTGTCTCCTGGCGGAGCATGTCCCGGGATCGGATACACGGATGGTGATCCGGTCCGCTTCGGTTTATATCGGCCAACCGCCTGCGCTCCGGCCTTCATGCCGGTTGCCGATGATGAAGTCCACTTTTCCGGACCCGTGACGGACGTGTCAGACAGATCGATAGAACTGATCATCTTTGATTGTGACGGCGTGCTGATCGACAGCGAGATCATCAGCGCGCGTATCCTCATCGATCTGCTGTGTCACCGCCGGGTCCCGCCTTGGTACCCTCCGTCCCCGCGGCGCCGGCCGCGGCACAACAGCCAAGGTGTGCCGCGGCCGCCGGCTGTCAGCCTGCGGCGCGCGTGCGCCAGCTGTCGGCGTAGTTCTCCCGCGCCTCGCGGGCATAGGGCGTCGGCGCCACCGTGACCCGGATCTCGGCCTGCTTGTGATGTTCAGTAGAGGTCTTGCCGGTTTGCTCCGGCTCGCCCCAGATCAGCGTCAGCACGTCGCCGACCTCGACATCGTCGTTGACGACGCCGAGGGAAAGCATGCAGCGCTCGTTGTAGGAATAGCCGTTGAACATCGACATGCCGACCATCTTGTCGTCGCGCATCACCATGTCGGCGCTTGTCGAGGCGTAGTTCGGCTGCGGGAAATCGATCCACTTGTAGGGTATTCCGTCTTCGAAACCCGACGCGATCACCTTCATCACGTCCTCGCGGTTCCACTCGAAGGTCACCTTCTTGCGGTTCGTCTGGTCCTTCATCGCGGTGAGCGCCTCCTTGCCGATGAAGTCCGTCTTCCAGCCGATGTAGAAGTCGTAACCGAGCTCGAACGGATTGACGTAATAGTCCTCGATATTATCGGAAACGTAGCTGCCGCCGATGGAGCCGACGGCCTCGTAGCTGTCGGCGCCGAGCCAGGAGCGGTAGTCGGCGAGCATGCCGTCGCCGGTATAGATGCCGGGCAGCGGGGAGGGGATCCAGCCCGATTCCAGCGTGTTTGTCGAATAGGCGCGGCTGCCGACAAGCCGCATGTCGACGCCGACATCCCGCGCCGCCTCGATGATGGTCGACTGGATATAGTGCTTGTCGGCATAGGGACCCCAGACCTCCAGCCCCGGCGCGCCGGCCATGCCGTGGCGGAGCGCCCGCACGCGCCTCGAGCCGATATTGATCCAGTCGGTATGGAAGAACTTCACCTCCGGAACCGGCCCGCCGTTGATCTTGTCGAGGATTTTCTGGGCGTCGGGGCCCTGGATCTGGAAGCGGTAGTGCGTTCGGTAGACCGCCTTTCCGTCCGGCCGCCCGTCGGACCGCGGGTCGTGGGCAAGCCGTACCTTCCAATTGCCGATCGCAGCCTGGAACTTCACCCAGTTCGCCGTCGGCGCCCGGCCGACCAGGTTGAATCGGTCTTCCCGATCGCGGAAGATAATCATGTCGCCGACGACATGGCCGGCCGGCGTCACCGGCACGAAATGCTTGGCGCGGTTGAGGTCGAAATTGGCGAAGCTGTTGATCCCGACATGTTCGAGGAATGCGGCGGCGTCAGGCCCCTCGACGGCCAGTTCATCCATATGGTGGCTCTGGTCGTAGAGCACGGCGCTCTCGCGCCAGGCCCGCTGCTCGTCCCGCCAGTTCGTGAATTCCGCCGCCACCACCGGATAGATGTACATGCCGATCTTCGAATTGCGCAGCAAGGCAACCGCGTTGCCGTGCTCCTGGATCACCTGTTCGAGACTTGTTGGTGCCATTGTGATCGTCCTCCCTGCGGAAACTTGTTTGTATACAATTTTTCATTCGTGGCGCGAAAAGACAAGCGGATTCTTCAGCGCTCGCCGGTCCCCGCGGCCGACGGATCTGCTCGGCCTGGGCCTAATTCACAATGAGGCCGACGCCGGGCATCCTTGTCTCGACGCCGGTCTGCGGGATTTGCGCGGTCAGCAGGTTCGCGCGCGCCGTCCTTGCATGTTCCCGCGCAATCATTTCGGCGCGTGTCCCCTCGCGGTTCTCGATCGCCTGAGCCAGTTCGTGGTGCTGCTGCTGGGCGACGATGAGCGAGCGGTGAAAAGCCGCTCCGCCCGGCTGGTCGTGCACGAAGGCGGAGGGCGAGGCGAAGGGCAGGGACTTCACACGTTCCAGCTCGCGACGAACGATCGTGCTCTTGCACATCTGGACCAGTTGATCGTGGAAAACCGCATTGAACTCGCTGTACTTCTCGAAATCCATCAATTCCCCGGTTTCCAGAAAGCAGGCATCCAGGTTGGCGAGCGTTTCCTTCATTGCGTCGATCTCGGCACGGCTGACGCCCTCTTCGGCCGCCATGCGGGCCGCCGTGCCCTCCAGGATGCCGCGCAGCTCGATCGCGTCGGCGGCGTCGCGGATCGAGAACGACCGCACCACGAAGCCGCCGCTGCCCATCCTCTCCAGCAGGCCTTCCTCCGCAAGCCGGGCCATCGCTTCGCGCGCCGGCGTGCGGGAGATTTTCAGCTTTTCGGCGACCGCGATCTCGCGCAGCCGCGTGCCGCCGGCGACATCGCCGTTGATGATCCACTGGCGAAGCTCATAGGTGGCGCGGCTGGTCTGGTTGGTCCTGGTTTCCGTATCTGCTGTCATTCGGCTCATGTATAAAATGTATACATTACTGCGGGTGTCTTGAAAACTCCATTAGGTGAACAGGGGTTCGACGGCGGTGGTCATATACGCAATGCGCGTGCACGTTAGGCTCAAGCTCGTGGAATCGTTTCCCACGCGGTGATCACCTGGCAAAGCGCGCCTTGCGTTTTTCGAGGAACGCGAGAACACCCTCGGCGTAATCCGGCGACGCGCCGGCGGCGCCCTGGTTATCCGCCTCGATTTCCAGGTATTCGCCGAGGCTGCTCCCTTCCGCCGCTGCCCGGATACTGGCCTTGATCGATCTGATGGCGGTCGAAGGCGCATCAGCGAGTTGCTGCGCAAGATTCCGAGCCTCGCCGGCCAATGCGCCGTCGTCGATACATCTGAAGACCAGGCCCATCCGTTCCGCTTCTTCCGCGCCCAGTTCCGCCCCGGTCATCAGCAGCGCGCGCGCACGGGCCGGCCCCAGCGCCCGCACGAGATGCCATCCACCACCGGCATCGACGGAAAGGCCGACCCTGACAAAGGAGAACACCAGCCTGGCGGAACGCGCGGCGAGCACGATGTCGGCGCAAAGTGCAATGCTGGCGCCGGCGCCGGCCGCCACGCCGTTCAGGGCAGCAATGACCGGCTTGTCCATTGCAGCCAGGCTTCGCACGACCGGGTGATAGAGGTCTCTCTGAATGGCGGCCAGGTCCAGCGGGAATTCCACCTTCCGCGGATCGCGGTCGCCGAGATCCTGGCCGGCGCAGAAGGCCTTTCCCTCGCCGGTCAGGATGACCGCACGGACTTCGCCGTCTCCGGCGCAGTCTTCGAGTGCGGCGTGCAGGCCGCGAAGCAGATCGTCATTGATCGCATTCAGGCGCTCCGGCCGGGAAAGCAGGATCGTTGCCTCACCGTCGTCGCGCCGGACCGCGACATGATTTCCGAAATTCCGATCAGCCATTGCGCCCCGCGAAATGCATTATATGACTTTCACACTCGACCATGAATTGCACGCTACAGCACATCCGGGGAGGTTTGAAATGGGCGTTTCGATCGAGAAAGTCGGAACCATCGCCTATGTCACAATCGACAATCCGCCTGTCAACGCCATCGGCGCGCATGAGCGACAGGGTCTTCTGGACGCTGCCGAAGCTTTGTCCTCCGACCCGGATGTCGACCGGATTGTCGTAAGCGGACAGGGTAAGACGTTCGCCGCCGGCGCCGACGCGCGGGAGTTCGATTCCGATCCGATCCCGCCGCACCTGCCGGATGTCATCGCCGCCATCGAGGCGAGCGGAGTGCCGTGGATTGCCGCGATCAACGGTCCGGCGCTGGGCGGCGGCGCGGAAATCGCGCTCGGCTGCCGCTACCGTATCGCGCAACCGAACGCGACGATCGGCCTGCCCGAGGTCAACCTCGGCGTCGTGCCCGGCGCCGGCGGCACACAGCGCCTGCCGCGTCTGCTCGGCCTGGGCAAGGCGCTCGAGCTGATACCGGAAGGCAAGGTCATCAAGGCAGGCGAAGCCGAGGCCATCGGCATGGTCGATGAACTCGCCGACGACGCAGTAGACCGTGCCCGCAACCTCGATCTCTCGGAGTTGGCCGCACGGGTTCCATTGTCACAGACGTCAGCGCCCGGGGTCGATGACGCCGCTGTCAAGGCGGCTAGGGAACGGGCGGCGAAGCGCATGCGCGGCCAGAATGCACCGCCGGAAGCCATCCGGCTCGTCGCCCTTGCCGCGACAGAGCCCTTCGCCGAAGCCATGGTCGAGGAACGGGCGACCTTCGTACGGTTGCGCAAGTCCGACCAGGCGAAAGCCCTGCGTCATGTCTTCTTTGCCGAGCGCGGCGCGAAGACGCCATCCTGGCTCGCCGAGACAGCACCGCTCGATGTCGCGAAAGCCATCGTCGTCGGCGGTGGCAACATGGGCGCGGCGATCGCCTATGCCCTCGACATGGCCGGTATCGCCGCGACCATCGTCGAGACCGATGAAGAGGCGGCGACCCGGGCGCGAGCCAACGTCGCCCGGTTGGTCGACGGTGCGGTCAAGCGCGGACGTATGAGCGAGACGGAAGCGAAAGCGGCGAATGACCGGATGCCTGTCGTCGTCGGATACGCCAATCTTCCCGACGCCGACCTGGCGATCGAGGCCGCGTTCGAGGACATGGCCGTCAAGAAACAGGTCTTTACGCATCTCCAGGAAGCGCTGTCGGCGGAAGCGATCCTGGCGACGAACACGTCCTACCTCGATATCGACGAGATTGCCGGTGTGCTCGCCGAGCCCGGACGCCTTGTCGGACTGCATTTCTTCAGCCCCGCGCACATCATGAAGCTTCTGGAAATCGTTCGTGGCGCAAAAACCTCGGACCGGGTTCTGGCGACCGGGTTCGCCCTGGCTCGCCGGTTGCGCAAGATCCCCGTGCTTGCCGGCGTTTGCGACGGGTTCATCGGCAACCGGATCCTGGCGCGCTACCGTGAGGCCTCCGACACGCTGCTCATGGACGGCGCGACGCCGTGGCAGATCGACGAAGCCATGGTGGGATTTGGCTACCCGATGGGCCCCTACGAGATGCAGGACATGTCCGGGCTCGATATCGCCTATGCAAACCGCAAGCGCCAGGCAGAGACGCGCGACCCGGACAGGCGATACGTCCCGATTTCAGACCGCATGGTGCAGGAGGGACGACTGGGCCGCAAGACCGGCGTCGGCTGGTATTGTTATCCCGGTGGCAATGGCGCCGTCATGGACCCGCTGGTGGAGGACCTGATCCGAGAGGAATCCCGTCTCGCCGGGGTCGAACGGCGGGACTATTCCGGCCAGGAGATCCGGGAGCGGCTGCTCACCGCTATGATCAACGAGGCGGCCGCCATTCTGGACGAGGGGATAGCCCGGTCCGCCGCGGATATCGATCTCGTGACCGTCCACGGCTACGCGTTCCCGCGCTGGCGCGGCGGGCTGATGTTTCATGCCGACCGGATCGGCGCCGAGGCGCTCATGCAGCGCCTTGAAAGTTATGCCGGCGAGGATGCGCTGGTGTGGACGCCGAGCCCGCTGCTGAAGCGCCTGGCGGTCGAGGGCAGCCACTTTGCCGATATCTGAACCCTATCCAGTGCGTAGTGACGTCGATCGACCGCTAGACCGCTAGGCTTTGCCGAAAAACAGAACCACCCAATCCGCCACCAGGGCTGGCCTGTCCTGGTTCTCGATCTCCACAGTCGTCTTGAGCAAAAGCTTCCACTGGCCCGGCTTTCGCTCGCTGAACTCATTCAGAATGAACCGCCCGCGGATGCGCGACCCCGTGCGAACCGGGGTTAGGAAGCGCAGAGAGTCGAAACCGTAGTTCGTCGACATGGCGGCATCGTCGATCTGGCCCACCGCTTCGTAGAACATGACGGACAGCAGCGACACGACGAGGAATCCGTGGGCGACGGTTCCGCCGAACGGTGTATCGGCGGCCTTGTCCGGATCGACGTGGATGAACTGGAAATCCTCCGTCACTTCGGCGAATTCGGAAACACGTGCCTGCCCGACATGGTGCCAGCGGGAGACGCCGAGTTCCTTGCCGACCAGGGCATGAATGTCGGCGATCGACCGACGATCAGCGCTCATCGCGATGCCTCTGACGGGCTCGCGGCGCCCGTCTCGATATCGATACTCACGTCGACATCGGTGCGTCGTGCGCCGCGCTGCCGGTCTCTCGGCGAGAGTGCGGGGGACCGTCTCAACGCTCTCCCCCGGACCTGATGGCTCGGGTGACCTTCGCCGCCAGGGCGACGAACTGGCTGAATTCGGCGTCGTCGAGGCCGGGCAGGATCTCCTTCTGCAACTGTTCGACCACCGGCAAAAGGGCCGTGATCGTCGCCTCGCCCTTGTCGGTTATGGTCAATTCCCGGGCCCGCTTGTCATGTCGGCTGACGGTCCGCGACACCAATCCCTTCTGAACGAGCCGGTCGGCCACGTCGCCGACGGTCGCCCGATCCTTGGCGATCGCGTCGGCCAGGCCGGCCTGGTCGATGCCGGGCTTGTGCCGGAGGGCGTCCAGCGCGGCGAACTGGACAGGTGTGATGTCAAATCCGGCCGCGCGCACACGCTGATGAAAGATGTGGGTCGAAACCTGATGCAGGCGCCGGATCAGATGCCCCGGCATCCTTGAACTCACGGTCTTCGGGCTATCCTCGTTCATCATTCGATCCCGGCGCCAGTTCCTGTCGCGGCCAACATAGCGAAGATCACCGATCGCACGTGCTTTCTGTTGACTGCAATACATATTCGGGAGATATAGTAAGTATACATATTATCGCGAGTCCAGAGGGCAGACGATGCAATATCATCTCAACGGTTTCCGTCCGGGGGATCCCGAAGTTTTCGACGCTTCCCCGGGTCGCGAGGAGGCGGCTGGCGCGCTGCCCGTGACGGTTGATGTCGTCATCGTCGGATCCGGTCCGGCAGGCCTGACGCTGGCGGCACAGCTCGCAGCCTTTCCCGATATCACGACGCGGATCGTCGAGCGCAGGCCGGGCCCCATGGAGAAGGGGCAGGCGGACGGCATCTCCTGCCGGTCGATGGAGATGTTCAACGCCTTCGGCTTCGCCGGCAAGGTGATGAAACAGGGTTACTGGGTCAACGAAACGACATTCTGGACGCCGGATCCGGATCGGCCGGAACACATTGTCCGGCACGGCCGCATCCAGGACGTCGAGGACGGGCTATCCGAGATGCCCCACATCATCCTCAATCAGGCGCGCGTGCACGACATGTATCTCGACGTCATGCGCAATTCGCCCTCGCGGATGGTGCCGGACTATTCGATGCAGTTCGTCGACCTGAAAGTCGATCCGGCGGGCGGCGACCATCCGGTGGCGGTGACCCTGGAGCGGCTGGAGGCTGGCCGGGAGGGTGAGAAACAGACGGTGAGGGCGCGGTATGTCGTGGGCTGCGACGGCGCCCGCAGTGCCGTGCGCAAGGCGATCGGGCGTGAACTGGTAGGCGACTCGGCCAATCAGGCCTGGGGCGTCATGGACGTGCTCGCCGTGACAGACTTTCCGGACATCCGCTTCAAGACCCTGATTCAGTCCGCCGGCGAAGGCAACATCGTCATCATTCCGCGCGAGGGCGGCTATCTAACCCGCCTCTATATCGAGCTCGACAAGCTGAAGGCGGGCGAGCGGGTGGCAAACCGCAACATCACGATCGACCGGCTGATCGCAGCGGTCCAGCGCATTTTCAGGCCCCATTCGCTCGACGTGAAGGAGGTCGTCTGGTGGT
>DATHRP010000443.1:0-4466 GCA_035465195.1 Afifellaceae bacterium
ATCTCGCCCTTCATCGGCCGCCTCGACGATATCGGCATCGACGGCATGGAACTGATCGAGGAGATCCGCATCATCTACGACAATTACGAGGCCATCGGAACGGAAATCCTTGCCGCCTCGATCCGCACGCCAAACCACGTCAAGCAGGCGGCCATGATCGGTGCCGACGTCGCCACGGTACCGCCGGCGGTCCTGAAGAGCCTCGTCAAGCATCCGCTGACCGACAAGGGGCTTGAGGCGTTCCAGGCCGACTGGAAGAAGACCGGACAGTCGATCCTCTGATCGCCGAACGCCCGTCCGGTCACGTCCTGTCAACCAATTGCCGCCATGGTTGTGGCGGAGGCTGCAGGCTGCAATGGCATCGGACAAGGCATTCCTGACGACAATGACACCGGAGACGGTCCGCGCCGCCGCCGGCTGGAAACGCTATCTGGAAACCGAAAAACGCCTGGCGGACAAGACGCTGGAAGCCTATCACCGCGATCTCGGCCAGTTCATGCAGTTCCTGACCGACCATCTCGGCGGCCCGGTCGGCCTTGCCGCGATAGACGATCTGCGCCCCTCCGACGTCCGCGCCTTTCTTGCCGCCCGGAGACGACAGGGGACAGGGTCGCGCTCGCTGGCCCGCCAGCTCGCCGCGCTGCGCTCCTTCGCCGGCTATTGCGACCGCCGCGGCCTGGCATCGACCAGCGCCTTTACCGCGATTGGCACACCGAAGCAGCAGAAGGGCCTGCCCCGGGCGCTCGGCATTTCCGATGCCGGCAGGATGATCGATACCGTCTCCGCGATCAGCGAGGATGGCTGGGTCGGCCTGCGCGACCAGGCCGTGCTCACGCTGCTATACGGTTGCGGACTGCGCATCGGCGAAGCGCTGGCGATGACCCGCGGACAGGCACCGCTTGTCGGCAGGAGCCTCAGGGTGCGCGGCAAGGGCGGCAGGGAACGCATCGTGCCGGTGCTGCCCGCCGTCACGAATGCCATCGATGCCTACATAAGGGCATGTCCCTTCGACCTGGAATCCGACGGACCGCTGTTCCGCGGCGCGAAAGGCGGTCCCCTGCAGCCGGCCATCGTCCAGAAGGCCGTCCGCAGGCTACGCGGGGCGCTCGGAATCGACGACAGTGCGACCCCGCACGCACTGCGCCATTCCTTTGCCACCCATCTGCTCGGCAGGGGTGGTGACCTGCGCACGATCCAGGAACTTCTCGGCCACGCCAGCCTTTCGACGACGCAGACCTATACCCATATCGATTCCGAACGGCTGCTCGACGTCTACCGCAGCGCCCATCCCCGCGCTGCCGGCCGGACGGGAAGCAACCATTGATGAGACCGTTTCCGATGATCAGACGCATGCTCAAGACCGCCATCCTCGCACTTGCCTGCTCGGCCGTTGCCGCCAACGCCGATACCGCGCCTTCGGCCTGCAATGGCGAAGACCTGATCGCCAGGATGCAACGCGATGAACCGGCCCGCTACCAGGAGATGCTCGACCGTTTCGCCAGGATCGAGAACAATGACAGCATCTTCTGGAAGGTCGAAAAACCCGGACTTGCGGCGTCATACCTTTTCGGTACGGCGCACGTCACCGACAAGCGCGTCCTCGACCGTCTCGACGAGGTCGAACCCTATCTGGAGAATGCGCGCCTGCTGGCGGTGGAAATTGCCGATCTCAATCCCGACATGGCAAGCCAGATGTCGGTGATCCAGCAATACGGCATGCTGCCGGAGGGCGAAACGCTGGATTCCCGCCTCAGCGAGGAAGAGCTGAAGCTGATGGCCGAGGCGACAGCCAAGCACGGAATGCCGTGGTTCTCCGCGCGGCGGATGAAGGCCGGGCTACTTGCCGTCACCATGGCCATCCCACCGTGCGCGAAGATCGCAATCATGCGCGGCGAAAAAGTTCTCGACGCGCGTCTCATCGAGTTCGCCCGCGGCAGAGGGATACCCGTGCTTGGCATCGAGACGATCGCCGAGCAGCTCAGCCTCGTCGGAAAGCTGGACGACGAGAAGATGCTGGCCGCGCTGGTCGAATCCGCCCGCTCCGACGGCAGCCTTGCGGAGGACATGTACGAGACGACCATCCGCATGCACGCAGCAGACCGGATCGCCATGACGACGGCCTTCATGGAGGTCAAGAAGGCCGATTTTCCGGCATCGAGCGCAGCTATGGAATCGTTCGAGGGTCCGATCATCGCCGCGCGAAACCACAACATGCATGAGCGGATACTGCCGGAACTGGAAAAGGGCGGCGTTTTCGTGGCGGTTGGCGCGATGCACCTCCCCGACGAGTCCGGTCTTGTAAAACTCGTTCGCGATAGCGGCTTCGCCGTGACACCGGTCGAATAGTCGCCTGCCGGTCGTTACGCTCACACATCCGTGAAGCGCATTCCCTTCCGCCGCGTCAGGATTCCGGTTAACATTCCAAAGCGTTCGCGGAAGCGGTCAATATGGTTTGTCCGCCAAAACGAGGGAAACAATCCCATGCGCAAAACCATGACGACCCTGCTGGCATCCACAGCAATCGTTGCATTTGCATCCTCCGCATATGCCATGGGCGGATGCTCATACGGCCACACCAAACAAGTCATGGCGTCGACTGCCGACCAAGAAGAAGACGCAACCATGAGCACGTTTGACGGTGCCGTGACACTGCCGGACGACGACACGCAGGCCGACAAGGCTGCCGCCGTCACCGAAACATCTGACGATGACGAGTCGCTCGTCGAATAGACGGGGTCATCGGTTGGGTTGAACCTCCAGTACAAAGCGCCGGTCCCGGGCCATCCCGGGACCGGCGTCTGGCGGAATATCCGTACCGGGGTTCGAACCGAACGAAAATGGATCAAGGAGCCGACCCATGCATCTGATCATCAGGACGACCATCGCATCGCTCGCTGTCGCGGCACTTGCCGGCACCGCCGGTGCAGCCTGTTTCGAAGGTCATGCGAGCCACGTGACGGCCGATGCGTCCGGTGAAGCGGCAATCATGAGCACGCACGACGATACGCTGCGGCTGCCGCAGCCGGCCACCGACAGCGCCGAGGCAACCGACACGCAGCCCGTAGCGGCACCGGCCGAAGAGGCGGAATAGATCTCGAAATGACGCCTCGGTGCTGACCGGGGCGGAGCGGCCTGTAAGGAGGCGCCGGTCACATGTGGATCGGCTTGAACCAGGTGGCCAGCGCCGCTTCACGCACCGCCTCCGACATCGTCGGGTGGGCGTGGCAGGTGCGGCCGAGATCCTCCGACGACCCGCCGAATTCCATCAGAACCGCTGCCTCGTGGATCATCTCGCCGGCCCCGCGGCCGACGATATGAACCCCGAGCACGCGATCCGTTTCAGCATCGGCGAGGAACTTGACGAAACCATCCGTGGCGTTCATGGCCCGCGCGCGGCCGTTGGCCGAGAACGGGAACTTGCCGGCCTTGTAATTGATGCCGGCCTCCTTGAGCTGCTCTTCCGTCTTGCCGATCGTGGCGATCTCCGGCTCGGTGTAGACGACACTTGGAATGACGTCGTAGTTGACGTGCCCGGCCTGACCGGCGAGCAGCTCGGCCACCGCGACACCCTCGTCCTCGGCCTTGTGGGCCAGCATCGGCCCGGCGATCACGTCGCCGATGGCATATATCCCCGGCACGTTCGTCTGCCAGTGTTCATCGGTCCTGACGCGGCCGCGTTCGTCGAGCTCCACGCCCGCCTCCTTCAGCCCCAGCCCCTCGGTGTAGGGAATGCGCCCGATGGCGACCAGCACGATGTCGGCGTCGAGCACTTCGCCGTCGCCGCCCTTTGCGGGCTCCACGGAGACCTTGAGTCCGCTTTTGCCCTTCTTCACGCCCGTCACCTTTGACCCGAGCCTGAAGGCGATCCCCTGCTTGCCGAGCATCCGCTGGAATTGCTTGGCGACCTCGTTGTCGGTGCCGGGCAGGATGCGGTCGAGGAACTCCACCACGGTCACCTCGCTGCCGAGCCTCCGCCAGACAGACCCGAGCTCCAGGCCGATGACGCCGGCGCCGACGACGATCAGCTTGCCCGGCACCTTGGAAAGTTCGAGTGCGCCGGTCGAGGTCACGATCGTATTCTCGTCGGTCTCGACGCCCGGCAGCGGCGCGGAATCCGAGCCCGTGGCGATGACGATCGATTTGGTCTCCAGCGTCTCCGACTTGCCGTCGTCGCCCGCGACCTCGACCTTGCCGGGCCCGGCGATCCGTCCCGTCCCGTGGTAGCCGTCGATCTTGTTCTTCTTGAACAAAAAGGCGACGCCGTCGACGTTCGCCTTCACCGTCTCGTCCTTGTGCGCCATCATCGTCTTCAGATCGAGCTTCGGCTTGCCGACCTTGATGCCGAGGCTTTCGAACCCGTGCCCTGCCTCCTCGAACATCTCCGAGCTGTGCAGCATCGCTTTGGAGGGGATGCAGCCGATGTTCAGGCAGGTACCGCCATAGGTGGCGCGTTTCTCGACCACGGC
>DATHRP010000444.1:0-4382 GCA_035465195.1 Afifellaceae bacterium
GGCGCCCCGAAGGTGACCGGGGAGCGGCCGACCAGAGCTCCGCCGCGCCCGACCGCGCGGATCTCGAACGGTCCGATATCGAACGGCGAGGTCACGGAAAAACGGCCGCCGCGCTGCGTGGTCGAAGCCAGGTCCTCGCGCAGCCTTTGCGGACGCAGCGAAGCCTCGTCGAGCGGGTCGACGATGCCGTCCGCGCCACGGTCGACGAACTGAGCGCCGGCGCCGAGGCGGAACGGACCGCCCTTGTCTGCGGCGGATACGGGGCGGTCGGCCGGGTGATCGACGATCACGGCGCCGCCCGGCAGATATCGCCCGAGCCTTACCGTTTCGAGCTTGGCGCCTTGCCCCAGGCCGTCCCCGACATTGACCTCGACGCTTTCGGATATCAGCCCAGGCACGACCGGGCCGACGGAGAACCTGTCCGGCGAAAGCACTTCGGCATCGCGGCTGACGAATATCCGCTCCGTCTGGATCGGGACATGGTTGCCGCCGCGCTGCGGCATGACCAGCAGGGTCACGTCGAAGTAGCCGCGCGAGGGATCGGCGAAGAAACCGCCAGAGCCGGGCAACTCCAGTTCGGCCGTGTCGATCTCGTGAACGAAAAGCCCGGACGTCGGATTGACGCCGTCGGTGGGCGGATTGCCGACTATGGTCTGGACGGATATCCCGTCCCGCCGCACCGCGGGCCGTATCTCGATCCGGTAATTGTGGACGTTGACGACGTTGACTTCGGCCAGGATGGCCTCGCCCGCCTTGACCACGCGGGGTTCGAGCTTCAGCGCTGTGCCGTGGCCGGTCTCCGGTTGCCGGTCGGCCTGCGCGACGACGATCCGGTTCGCGGCAGGTTCGGCCGTCGACCCGCCGTGAATGCCGACGATTGCGGACGCGGCTGCGGCAACGGCAATGAAATGGCGGCGACCGGGTACAGCCATGCCTCGTCCATCGATTTCATCCATGCAGACAATAGCATAGTAAAATCCGGGGCATGGTGTGCAAGAGGCGGCTACCGGAAGGTTTGCGGCTAATACACCCACTCCTCGAACACCGGCTCCACCGAACCGCCCCAGCGGGTCTCGTAGCTGTGCAGCATGGTCTCCGACTGGGTCTTGCCGAGCGCGATGGTCTCTTCCAGCGGCGCCAGATACTCGCGCTCGTCGTAGCCGCCTGCGCTGACTCGGTTGCGCGCCTTCAGGCCGTCGCGGGAGATCGCCACCATGTCCTTTGCAAGGTCGAGCACGGTGCGGTTGCGGAACGTGGCGGCGAGGCCGAGCTTCGGCACGTCGTCGCGCAGGCCGATGCGCTCCGCCTCGCTCCAGTCGCCGATCATCTCGAGCGCCGCCTCCAGCGCCGCATTATCGTAGAGCAGGCCGACCCAGAGCGCCGGCAGGGCGCAGATGCGCCGCCAAGGACCGCCGTCGGCGCCGCGCATTTCCAGGAAGGTCTTGAGCCGCACGTCCGGGAACAGGGTGGAGAGGTGGTTCTTCCAGTCGCCCATGTCGGGCACCGCGTCGGGATGTTCGCCGCGCGCCTCGCCGTTCAGATACTGCCGGAAGGTCCACGCCGTCATGTCGCGGTAATGGCCGTCGCGGACGATGAAATACATCGGAACGTCGAGCGCCCAATTCGCGTAGACCTCGAAGCCGAAGCCGTCGTGGAAGGCGAGGGGCAGCGGGCCGGAACGCCGGTTGTCGGTGTCGCGCCAGATCTCCGCCCGGTAGGAGATGAAGCCGTTCGGCTTGCCGTCGGTGAACGGTGAGGCGGCGAAGAGCGCCGTGGCGACCGGCTGCAGCGCCAGGCCGACGCGCATCTTGCGCACCATGTCGGCCTCGTCGGAGAAATCGAGATTGACCTGGATGGTGCAGGTCCGGAACATCATGTCGAGGCCGTGGCTGCCGACTTTCGGCATGTAGTTGGCCATGATGTTGTAGCGCGATTTGGGCATCATCGGCGTCTGCGCGCGGGTCCATTTCGGGCTCATGCCGAGACCGAGAAAGCCGATGCCGAGCGGATCGGCGACCTGGCGCACCTGGGCGAGATGATTGTTCGCCTCTCGGCAGGTCTGGTGCAGGTTTTCCAGCGGGGCGCCGGAGAGTTCGAACTGGCCGCCCGGCTCCAGCGAGATGGCGGCGCCGCCGATCGGGTCGGCGAGGCCGATGATCCTGCCGTCGTCGTGGATCGGCGACCAGCCGAGCAGCGTCTCCATGCCTTCCAACACCGCCTTCACGCCGTTCGGCCCCTCGTAGGGCACCGGGCTGTTGCCGTCCTTGTAGAAGCCGAACTTCTCGTGCTCCGTGCCGATCCGCCACTGGTCCTTCGGCTTGCAGCCGGCGGCCAGGCTCTGAACGAGCTGATCGATGCCCTCGATCGGTGTCGCGTCAGCGGTATCGCGCGCCATCAGGATGTTTCCGCCATAGGAAGGGTCTCGCCGCCCGGTTGGTCCGACTCCATGAAATGGAGCCCGCGACCATAGAATCAATTTTCCGGCAAGGGCAATGCGGGGGTGTGAATTTGTGCGCCGGCCGGAGAGGGGTAGCGGTTTGTCCGCTCTATCGCCAGTCCCCCACGCTCGCCTGGACCAGCGCCAACGCCGCGACGGCGGCGGTGTCGGCGCGCAGGATACGGGGGCCGAGCGATATCGGCGCGACGAAAGGCAGGGCGGCGAAGCGCGTTCGCTCGGCCTCGGAGAAGCCGCCCTCGGGGCCGATGAGCACGGCGAGGTGCCGCTGCGGGATGACCTTGAGGGCCTTGACGGGATCGCCGCCGGACGCGCTTTCGTCGCAGAAGATCAGCGCCCGCTCGGCCGGCCAGGCCTCGAGCACGGCGTCGAGCCTCTGCGGTTCGTCGATGCCGGGCACGCTCAATATGCCGCACTGCTCCGCCGCTTCGATCGCGTTGGCGCGCATGCGCTCTGTGTTGACGCGCAAGACCTGGGTGAACTCGGTGATGACCGGCGTCAGGCGCCCGGCACCCATCTCCACTGCCTTCTGCACCATGTAGTCGAGCCGCGCCTGTTTCAGCGGAGCGAACAGGTATTGGAGGTCGGCCTGCGCCGGCTGCGGCCGCGTCCGTTCGGCGAGCGCCAGCATGCAGCTCTTGCGGCCGGTTCCGGTCACATGCGCAAGCCACTCGCCGTCGCGGCCGTTGAAGAGAAGCAGCGGATCGCCGTCCTTCATCCGCATGACGTTGAGGAGATAATGCGCCTGGGCGCGCTCCGGTGTGACCGTGCAGCCTTCGGCGAGGTCATCGCCGACATGGAGCCGCTTTGTGCGGAAATCGTAGGCCATTGCCGAACCGTTGCCTTTCCCGATGGCGCTTGATAGCGGGTTGCAGTGAACCGCCGGCCGGGTCAAGAGTGGAGCATGGACGAGCAGCAAAGCAACCTGATCGAATTCACCGTCTCGGAGATCTCCTTCGCCGTTAAGCGGTCTATCGAGGAGGGCTTTTCGCACGTTCGCGTGCGCGGCGAGCTCGGCCGGATCTCGCGGCCGGGCTCCGGCCATATCTATCTCGACCTGAAGGACGACAAGGCGGTCCTGAACGGCGTGATATGGCGCGGCACGGCCTCGCGGCTGAAGTTCCAGCCCGAACAGGGCCTGGAGGTGATCGCCACCGGCAAGCTCACAACCTTCCCCGGCCAGTCGAAATACCAGATCGTCATCGAGCAGATCGAACCGGCCGGCGCCGGCGCGCTGATGGCGCTATTGGAGGAGCGCCGCAAGAAACTCGCCGCCGAGGGCCTGTTCGACGAGGAGCGCAAGAAGAAGCTGCCATACCTGCCGCGGGTGATCGGTGTCGTCACCTCGCCGACCGGCGCGGTGATCCGCGACATATTGCACAGGCTGCACGACCGCTTCCCGGTGCAGGTGCTGGTCTGGCCGGTACGCGTTCAGGGCGAGGGCAGCGCCGAGGAGGTGACGGCGGCGGTGCGCGGCTTCAACGCGCTTGCAACTGGCGGCGCGATCCCTCGGCCGGATCTCCTGATCGTCGCCCGCGGCGGCGGTTCGATCGAGGACCTCTGGTCGTTCAACGAGGAGAACGTGGTGCGCGCCGTGGCGGCCTCGGACATTCCGGTGATTTCGGCCGTTGGCCACGAGACCGACTGGACGCTGATCGACCATGCCGCCGACCGCCGCGCGCCGACGCCGACGGGCGCGGCCGAAATGGCCGTGCCGGTGCGCGCGGAGTTGGTGGCCAATGTCGGCGACCTCGACAACCGCCGCGCGCTCGCCTGGGCGCGGCTGATCGACAGCCGCCGCCGCGAGGTCGTGGCACTCGCCCGCGCCATTCCCTCGCTCGGCGACCTGCTCGCCGTGCCGCGCCAGACCCTCGACAACCTGGCGCTCCGCCTGCAGGGCGGCCTGGCGACGCTCGCCCGTATCAAG
>DATHRP010000445.1:0-6876 GCA_035465195.1 Afifellaceae bacterium
GAAAGGTGCCGAGCCAGGGCATGCCTTGCGTCAGGCCTTCGCCGATCAGTCCGGCGATGCGGTGTTTCATCTCGCGCGCCGCCTTGTTGGTGAAAGTGACGGCGAGGATCTGCTTTGGATGGGCGCGGCTGGTCGCCAGCAGGTGGGCGATACGGGTGGTCAGCACCCGCGTCTTGCCGGTGCCGGCGCCGGCCAGCACCAGCACGGGGCCTTCGGTCGTCTCGACCGCCTCGCGCTGTTCCGCGTTGAGGCCTTCGAGATAGGGCACGGGCCTTGCCGCAGCCGCACGTTCAATGTTGCCGCCGGGCTTCGGCGCCGGCGCCTCGAGGTCGGACGTGCGTGCGGGCTTGGTCATGCGTTTCCGATTCGTCAGAACCCTAGAATAGGGCAGGCCGGCGGCCGATGCGAGGGGTGAACCGGGAACATTCCCGGCAAATTTGAAACGGACATTTCAACCGTTACCGTTCAACCGCGCCGCGCATCCTGGCGTAGACCTCGAACAGGAAGGCCGTGCTGAACCCGAACATCAGCAGTCCGTTGACAGCCGTCATGCCGGACAGGATGCGCCAGTCCGCGTCCAGCGTGATGTCGCCGTATCCGAGTGTCGTGTACGTGACGAGCGTAAAGTAGATTGCCGGTTCCAGGGAATCGAAGATGCCTAGCAGGAGGAACGCGAAGCTCCACAACCAGACACTTACGGTCTGCGCGGCGAGAAGCCAGATCGTCGCCAACACGAGCGTGGTCGAGATCCGCGATATTCCCATGATTCTGCTCGGTTGACTGGCATGACGGCGCAGGAAGGCGATTGCTCCGGAAACGAAGGCCACATGAATGAGTATCGAAACGATGAGGATCGCGGAACCAAATCCGATCTGCAGCAACATTTCTTGACTGTCCTTATGTAAGCCGCCATGCGGCAGGCGCTTTGCGTCTGAACTGCCATCGTTTCGATTGCCGACGGCAACATGGGTCCAATGATTTCTTCCGGACTTCCGACACTGGCACTTTCTTTTTTCGATTGCCTGTCTTCAACGGATATCAATTGTCTTTTAAGCTGCGGCCCGGGTCTACCGGCTTAGAGCATGACGCAGGGGCGATCAAAATTGAACAGGAACATCTTAGGCCTGTCTTTCGTCGTATCGGTCTTACTGGTGTCGGGTTGCGATGACCGCTCGGACCAGGCGGCCAATCGGGCGAACGACGCTGCACCGGTGGTATCGGTCATCACCGTAAACACCAAACCGTTCACCGCGTCTGCCGAGTTCGTCGGCCGGACCGAAGCCTTCAGCCAGGTCGATCTGCGGGCGAGGGTGACAGGGTTCCTGGCCGAACGCTCGTTCAAGGAGGGCAGTGACGTCAGCAAAGGTGACATGCTCTTCCAGATCGATACGGCCGAGTTCGACGCCGCGGTGGAAGCCGCTCGAGCCGGACTGGAGAAAGCCCAGGCCGCGTTCACCGAAGCGGACCAGACCCTGAAAAGATCGCAGACGCTTGCCGACAGGGGAACGATCAGTGAAGCGAATCTGGACGAAGCGATTGCCGCGTTGGGCAGGACAAAGGCGGACGTCGCCGCCGCCAAGGCGGACCTGGACCGGGCAAAGCTCAATCTGGACTATACGGGGATCGCAACGCCCATCGACGGCCGCATTGGCAAGAGTAGCGTCGACCCCGGCAACCTGATCGGCCCTGACAGCGGGATCCTCGCAACCGTCGTAACCCTCGATCCCATCCGTGTCGCTTTTTCGGTCACGGAGCGCACGTTCATCGAAGTGCAGAAAGCGCGAAACAACGACACGAACCGCCGGGCCGTGCCTCGCATCAGGCTTGCCAACGGTGAACTGTACGAGCCGGAAGGAACCATTCAGTTCGCGGACAACCGCGTCGATCCGAGCACCGGAACAGTGTCCGTCTATGTCGATTTTCCCAATCCGGACCACCTTCTACTGCCCGGACAATTCGTAAACGTCATCCTGTCGAGCAGCGAGGCCCGCGATCAGATCCTCGTGCCGCAGGCGGCCGTTCAACTCAATCAGGCCGGCCCGTTCGTGCTGGTGGTTGACGGTGCCAGCAGGGTCGAGGTCAGACCGATTACGACGGGTGACCGGTCCGGCACCGAAGTTGTCGTCCTGGACGGATTGTCCGCCGGCGAAACAATCATCGTCGACGGCATCCAGAAAGTCAGACCGGGGATCGAGGTCGTCGCCAATCCCCAATCCGCCGGCGGCGCCTGATCCCGATGTTCAGCGCGTTCTTTATCGATCGTCCGAAATTCGCATTCGTTATTGCAATCGTCATCGTCCTTGCCGGTTCGCTGGCCGGACTGAGCCTTCCGGTTTCCGAGTTTCCGGAATTGACACCACCGCAAGTCCAGGTCTCCACGAACTATCCGGGTGCAAACGCGGAGGTGGTCGAGGAGACCGTCGCCGCCGTAATCGAGGCGGAAGTCAACGGCGTTGAGGGAATGACTTACATGTCGTCGAAGAGTTCGAACGACGGCAGCTACAATCTGACAGTGACCTTCGAGATCGGCACCGATGGAGACCAGGCGCAGGTCAATGTCCAGAACAGGGTCGCGATCACGTCTTCAAGATTGCCGGAAGAGGTGAACCGGCAGGGCGTTACCGTCAAGAAGCAATCGACGTCGATGCTGATGATCGTCGCCATCCATTCGCCGGATGGCACATACGACGATCTTTTTCTCAGCAACTATACCAGCATCAATATTCGCGACAGCCTGGCGCGTGTTCCGGGCGTATCGAACGTCGCCATCCTCGGCGCGCGTGACTACGGGATGCGGATCTGGCTGCAGCCCGACCGCATGAGCAGCTTCGGCCTGACGGCTACCGATATCGTGAATGCGATCAGGGATCAGAACGTCCAGGTCTCGCCGGGAAGCATCGGCCAGGAACCGGTGCCTGCCGGTCAGCAGTTTCAGTACGCCCTTCGGGCCAAAGGGCGCCTTTCCGAGGTGCAGGAATTCGCCGATATCATCGTCCGGACAGGCGCCAGCGGCGCGTTCGTGCGGCTGGGCGATGTCGCCCGAATCGAATTAGGCGCTGCCAACTATGGATGGTACGGACGCCTGAACGGAAAGCCGTCGGCCAACCTCGCGGTCTACCAGCTTCCGGACGCTAACGCGCTGGATGTGGCCGACGGGGTCAGACGGCAGCTTGAAATCCTGAAAGCCCGGTTTCCGGACGATCTCGAATATTCCGTTGCCTACGATACGACGGCATACGTGAAAACATCGATCAGGGGTGTCGTCATCACGCTCGTTCAGGCGCTCGCCCTGGTCGTTTTCGTCGTCTTCGTCTTCCTGCAGGACTGGCGGTCCACGATCATCCCCGCAATTGCGATTCCGGTTTCGCTGATCGGGACGTTCGCCGCACTCGGCGCCATGGGCTTCACGATCAATACGATCAGTCTGTTCGGCCTGATCCTGGCCATCGGTGTCGTGGTCGACGATGCGATCGTGGTGGTGGAGAACGTCCAGCGGCATATGGCCGACGGGATGGATCCGCGGGCAGCAACCAGAAAGGCGATGGTGGAGGTCACCGGACCGGTGGTTGCGACGACGCTCGTCCTGCTCGCCGTCTTCGTGCCGATCGTTTTCACTCCGGGCCTGACCGGGCGCCTTTTCGTACAGTTTGCCGCGACCATCGCGGTTGCCGTTTCGATCTCGTCGATTGTCGCCCTGACGCTCAGCCCGGCCTTGTGCGCGGCTTTGCTGAAACCGCCCAAACCTGTGCAACGGGGCCCGCTTGCCTGGTTTGAGACTGGCCTCACCGCAACGCGGTCAGGCTACAATTCGATCGTACGACGACTTGTGAGACTGACGGCCCTGGCAATGATCGGATTTGTCGGCATGGCCCTGCTGACCGGCCTGTTCGGCCGTTCACTGCCGGGCGGGTTCATCCCCTCAGAAGACAGAGGGGCTTTTTTTGTCGATATCCGTCTGCCGGACGGATCGTCGCTTGAACGCACATCGCAGGTCATCGAAGCGGTTGAGGAGTTGATCGCCGGTAAGCCGGGCGTAGCCAATGTTCTTTCCATCGGCGGCTACAGCCTGCTTTCGGGCGCCGTATCGTCCAATTCCGGTTTCTTGGTGGCGACACTCGATCCCTGGAACGAGCGCAGCGAACCGGAACTTTCGCTTCGCGGCATCATGAGGACATTGGCTCCGCAACTCGTTTCGGTCTCTGAAGCCACCGTTTTGCCATTCAACCCGCCGCCGATACCGGGACTCGGAACCACAGGCGGTTTCCAATTCGTGCTGCAGGACACAGAAGGGCGCAGCGCTGGCGAGCTTGCCTCGACCGTCAATGGGTTGATCATTGCGGCAAACGGCAACCCGGACCTGACCCGGGTCTTCTCCACTTTCAGCGCCAGCATCCCGCAGTATTTCGTCGACCTTGATCGGGAGATCGCCAAGAGCCGCGGGGTCGCTGTCGGCGATGTCTTTCAGGTTCTTTCGGCAAATTTCGGCACATACTACGTCAACGACTTCAACAAATTCGGCCGGATCTACCGTGTCTATCTGCAGGCGGAGGGTGATCGGCGGACAGGACCTGAACAGATTGGCGACCTTTACGTGCGCAATTCGAGCGGCGACATGGTGCCGCTCAGGACGCTATTGACGGTCCGGCCCGTGCTCGGCCCGGAAACGGTAGAGCGGTACAATATGTTTCGCTCCGCCACGTTGAACGGCGACCCGGCGCCCGGGCGCAGCAGCGGACAGGCTATCCGGGCGATGGAAGAGACCGCCAGGGCGACGATACCCGCGGGCTACGCGTTCGAGTGGACCGGGATGTCGCTGGAGGAGATCAAGGCCGGCGCGGCAGGAAACAGCATCCTGCTGCTTTCGGTGCTGTTCGCCTATCTCTTCCTTGTTGCCCAGTATGAAAGCTGGACCACGCCATTGCCGGTGATGCTGTCCGTCATATTCGCGATATTCGGTGCCTTCGGGCTGCTGTTGCTCGTCGGTGTCCCGCTGAACAGCTATGCCCAGATCGGGCTCGTTCTGCTTATCGGCCTCGCCGCGAAGAACGCCATCCTGATCGTCGAGTTCGCCAAGAATCTTCGCGACGAAGGCAAGCCGATCATCGAGGCGGCCGAGGAAGCCGCGTCTCTGCGGTTCCGTGCCGTTCTGATGACGGCGTTTTCATTTGTGCTCGGCGTCCTGCCGCTTGTATTTGCCACTGGAGCCGGCGCGGCCAGCCAGCGATCCGTCGGCATCACCGTCTTCGGCGGGATGATGGCAGCGACGGTTCTCGGCGTTATCTTCATCCCGGTCTTGTTCGTCTTCTTCGCGTCGTTGAGGGAACGGTTCAAGGGCCGCCGGAGCGAGGACGATGCAGGGCCGGAGCCGCTTCCGGAATCCTGAGAGGGGTGCTTGGACCGTGACGACGAAAGAGCCGGCTCACAGGCTCAGCGATGTTCCTCGACGCTGATATCGATCAGGGCGCGGTTGAAGTAACCCAGCGCCCGCACCTGGCTGGCGCGGCCGATGATGCGCGTCGCATCGTCGGGATCAACGACCGGAACCGAGCTTTCGCCGCTATTGTCGAACATCCGCAGCGCCGTTTCCAGCGTGTCGCCGGGGCGGAGATAGGGCTTGCCCTCGCCGGGGTCGAAGGGCTTCGGCGGTTCGCCCGCCTCCGGCTCGCCCGGCAGGCGATCGAAGAAATCGCGTACGCGGACCGTGCGGAACAGGTGGCGGTGCGGCCCCTCGGCGACGAACAGGCCGCGGCTTTCAAGCTGCCAGTGGAAATAGGACCGCCCGCTGACGGCCTGGGTGATGCCGACGGCGATGGAGACGGTGAAGAGCAGGGCGATGGTCAGCGCGTAGCCACCGGTCAGTTCGAAGACGATGACGGTGGTGGAGATCGGTGCGCCGAGCACGGATGCGGCGACGGCGCCCATTCCGATGATGGCGTAGAGACCCTCGCTGGAGGCCATGTCAGGGAAGACGCTGGCGGCGATCAGGCCGAATGCGCCGCCGGCCATGGCGCCGAGATAGAGCGACGGCGAGAAGATGCCGCCGCCGAACCGGGAGGCGAGCGTGATGGCGGTCGCCGCCGTCTTGGCTACGAGGAGCGCCAGCATCAGGCCGATCGGCAGCGACGCCTTGAGCGCGGCGTCCGTGGTCTCGTAGCCGACGCCCAGGATATCGGGAAAGAATACGGCGATGGCGCCGACGATGACGCCGCCGATGATCGGCCGGGCCCAGACCGGCATGGATATGCCGCGGGCGACATAGTCGGTGCCGATCAGCGAGAACTGGAAGATGATGGCGACCAATGCACAGGTCACGCCGAGCAGAGCGAATGCCGGGATTTCCAGGTACGACGTGATCGAGTAATCGGGGATGTTGAAGGCGGCGACCTCGCCGAACCACAGGCGGGAGACGATGCCGCCGGACACCGAGGAGATGACGATCGGCACGAAGGCGCTCATCGCATAGTGGCCGAGGATGACCTCGTGGGCGAACAGCACGCCGGCGATCGGCGCGTTGAACGAGGCAGAGACGGCGCTTGCCACGCCGCAGGCGATCAGCGTGCGCTCCGGCGAACCCGTCAGCTTCATCTGGCGGCAGAGCGCCTCCGACAGCGTGGCGCCGAGATGGACGACCGGGCCCTCGCGTCCGGCGCTGGCGCCGGCGCCAAGCGACAGGAAATGCACGGCGCCGCTCCACAGGCCCTTGCGGAGGCTTAGACTGCGCCCGCCGAGCGCGCGTGCCTCAATCACATCGGCGACCGCGAACGGCCGGCCCTCGGGTATGAACCTGTGGACGATGATGCCGACCACCACCCCGCCGGCGACCGGGGCCAGGAAAACGATGAGCGGGTTGATCGTCGCCGCCACGCTGCCGACGGT
>DATHRP010000446.1:0-12342 GCA_035465195.1 Afifellaceae bacterium
CGTCGCCGTCGAGCGGACGGTTGAGCGCGACGATGCCGCCGAATGCGGAGACCGGGTCGCAGCGCAGCGCCAGCCTGTAGGCCTCGGCCACCGAGGACGCGGTGGCGACGCCGCAGGGATTGGCGTGCTTGATGATGGCGACGGAGGGCGCGGCGAGATCGAACTCGCTGACCAGTTCGAACGCCGCGTCGGCGTCGTTGATATTGTTGAAAGACAGTTCCTTGCCCTGGAGCTGGCGGGCGGTGGCGACGCCGGGCCGCTGTTCCGCCGTGCGGTAGAGGGCGGCCTGCTGGTGCGGGTTCTCGCCATAGCGCAGCACCTGGACCCGGCTCGCCGCCAGCGTAAGCCGCTGCGGAAGGTTGTCGCCCAGGTGTCCGGCGTACCAGCCGGAGATCGCCGCGTCATAGGCGGCGGTGCGTGCGAAGGCCTTCGCGGCGAGGCGCGCGCGCGTGGCGCGCAGCGTGCCGCCCTTCTCCTTCACTTCCGCCAGCACTGCGCCATAGTCGGCGGGGTCGGTCAGGCAGGCGACATAGGATGCGTTCTTGGCGGCCGCACGGGTCATCGCCGGGCCGCCGATGTCGATGTTCTCGATGATCTCGACCGGATCGGCGCTGGACGCCACCACGTGCTCGAACGGATAGAGATTGACGGCGATCAGGTCGATGCCTGCAATGCCGTGCTCTTCCATCGCCTCGGTGTGGCTCGGCTCGTCGCGGATCGCCAGCAGGCCGCCGTGGATGCTGGGATGCAGCGTCTTGACACGGCCGTGCATGATTTCGGGAAAGCCGGTGACGGCGTCGACATCGGTGACGGGCAGGCCCTCCGCTTTCAGGGCGGCGGCGGTGCCGCCCGTCGAGACGATCTCGGCTCCGGCCTCGACCAGGCCGCGGGCGAGCTCGACGATGCCTGTCTTGTCGGAGACGGACAGGAGCGCCCGCCTGACAGGGAGGAGATCGGTTTCCTTGTAGGCACCGGGGACAGCAGCCGGCATGGCAACCTCATGCGCTTGGTTCGCGGGATCGCACCGGCTCTATCACGCCGGGCAGTCCGGTCAAAGCTCAGTCGAGCCGGTAGAGGCTCCACTCAACAGCAGAATTGCCGCCGGTCTGGCTGGCGACGACGATCTGCTCGGTCGGCCTGCTGCCGAACGTGTCCGACATGTAAAGGCTTTCCTCGACCGTCACCGGCCGGTTGGCGTTGAACTGCCAGGTGCTGCCGTCCGGCAGGACGAGCTGCACCTCCCTGATCTCGTCGTCGGTCAGGATCTGCACCGACGGGTGGATATGGAACCGGACGAGGAAGGGCAGGACAGCGGCTTCGCTGGTCTTCAGCACGAAATCGTCGACGCCGTTCAGTCTCAGCCCATCCGGCGAAAGCGCGAGAAACCGGGTGTGCATCCAGCCGTGCGATCGGATATAGCCGTCATGGGACATTGCGAGGCAGGTCGATTCGTCGGCCAGCATCTCGCGCTTGCATTCCACGTGCCTGGGGCCGGAGACGATCTGCGCATCTGCCTCCGGCCCTGAAAACCGGCTGGAGGATTCGTCGTTCAGGATCGCGGTGGAATGGGCGGCGCTGACCCTGGCCGCCCGGCGCAGTTCGCCGTGCCGGCTCGCAGGCGCGCCGCAATTGACGATCAGCATCTGCGGTCCGCAGGAGAATTCCATGGCGAGCGTGCTGGCATGGGCGTCCTGGCTGGCGGAGATCGCCGGCGGCTTGCCGGCGTCGACGAGGAGGACGCTGTCGCCGGCCTCGACCCGCTCGTACCCCGAATAGCTGGCGCTCATCACCGGCCGGCCGAGGGACTCGTCGTAGGCGAGCACCGTGGCGATCAGGTCCGTCGTCGAGAGCGCCATACCGTTGAAATGGCAGAACGAGCCGTCGGAATGGCGGAAGAAGCGCAGCATCGGCATCATCCGTTCGATTGCGCGCATCAGCCGCGCCGACGGATTGAAGCCGCGGGCGATCATCGCCTGGCGGAGCGGCAGGAGGTCGGCCAGGATGGCAATCAGCGCGGCCGGGTTGCGCGAGACGTGACCGCCGTCGGGCAGGATCTGCGCCTCGAGCTCCTGGTCGAGACGTTCCAGCCCGAAGCGCGTCAGCTTTTCCTGGCTGGAAAGCGACAGGCCGGTCATGGTGATGGCGATGATCGCCTGCAGCCGGATCACCGCGACCTCGATGGATGACAGGCCGGAACGCAACTGGCGGGCCTGGCGAAGCAGGCTGCGAACGAACCGGCGATAGAACTCATGGTCAGCGTCGCGCAAGATGAGCGTAGACTGGGACAGCAGCGACAGAAGGCGGCGCGACACGACCGCCGGCTCCCATGCGATATCGCCGGCCTCGCCCTGGTCGTGCAGCCAGAACTCGGTGATGATCCGCGCCTTGGACTGGGCGTAGTCGGTATCGCCGACGCGCAGGTGCCGCAACCAGCCGAAGCTGTGCAACTGCCTGAGCCAGTCGTCTGACGGCGGGATGACCGTGAACGGCGACCGGTCGCCCGCTTCCACCGACTGGCCGGCGAAGACGAACCTGCCGGCCTGGATGTCGGCGGCGATGACCGGATCGGCAGTGCGCAGATCCGGCGCCGCGATCAGGACCTGGCAGCCGGTGCCGCCGAGTGCGCGCCAGGCATGGACCGGGAAGAGCAGCAAATCGAGGCGCAGCCGGCGGGCGAAACGTCCCATCCGGTGAACGAACAGTCGAAAGCGGTCAACCGGCGCAATTGCTGACATGAACCGCGGGTATCCTTCTTTTCCCGGCGGCGCAAGCATTGCCGGGCATCTGCCGGACTATAGACGCCGGGAGCACGGGCTCCAATGCCGGAACCTGCGGCACTGGAGCACCGCGGTTTACGCGTGCCGCCGGAAGCGGGCGGCGAAGAATCCGTCCATCCCCGCCATTGCATCGTCTTCTTCCGCCGGCGTGCCGAAGGTCATGAACGGCAGGGTGCGCAGATGCCCGTCCGCGTTGATCGCCGCGGCAAGCCCGCCGATCTCGTCCGGCTGCACCGGCTCGACGCTGAAGCCGTCGTGCGCTTTCAGGAAGGCGGCTGCGCGCTGTTCTCCTTCCTCCGGTTCCAGCGAGCAGGTGCAGTAGACGAGCTGTCCGCCCGGCCGGACCCATGCGGCGACCCGGTCGAGCATGCGGGCCTGGAGGTCCGACAGGGTGGCGATGTCGGCCTCCGTCTTGAGGCAGGCAATGTCGGGATGGCGGCGGATGGTGCCGGTTGCCGTGCAGGGCGCGTCGAGCAGCACCGCGTCGAACGGTTCGTCGGGCTGCCATTCGAGGATATCGGCGGCGACAGTATCGGCCTGGAGGCTGAGCCGCGCGAAATTGGCAGCGAGCCGCTTCAGCCTGTTGGCGGAGAGGTCGACCGCGGTGACGCTGCAGCCGGCCGCGGCGAGCTGGGCGCTCTTGCCGCCGGGGGCGGCGCAGAGGTCGGCGACGCGCCGTCCGGGCCCGGCCTCGATCAGCCGGGCCGGCAGCGCGGCGGCGGCATCCTGCACCCACCAGGCACCCTCGGCATAACCCGGCAGGCCGGAGACCCGGCCTGCGTTTGCGATGCGCACGGTACCGGCCGGCAGCAGGGCGCCGCCGGTCATGGCGGCGACAGCCGCCGGGTCCGACCGTGGCGTCAGGTCGAGGGCCGGCCGGTGTTCGTGCGCCTCGGCGATCCGCCCGGCCGCTTCCTCGCCGTAGACGGCCGACCAGCGGGCGAACATCCGGTCCGGCACGTTGAACCGGGCCGCACCCGAGCGGGCAAGGATCTCGTCGCGTTCCCGCGCGATGCGGCGCAGCAGCGAATTGACGAGGCCGCGGGCGTTGCGGATGCGCCGGTCGGCCTCCGTCGCGGTGACGGCAAGATTGACGGCGGCATGGTCGGGGACGTCCATGTAGAGGATCTGCGCGGCGCCGGCATGCAGTATCGCGGATATGGCGCCGCCGGTTTCCGGGTCGAGCGGCTTTTCGAGGCGCGAGCGGATGGCGCTGTCGATCTCGCCGCGATGGCGCAGCGCCGTGTCGACGATGGTTCGCACCAGCGCTCGGTCACGGCCGCTAAGATTGCGGAATGCGCGATGGCCGCTGGCCGCGGCGACCAGCGCGTCGAACGGCACCCGGCCATCGACGACGCGGCGAAGGACCGCCGACGCGGTGCGGCGCGCCTGCAGGCCCGGCACCGGCTGGCGGCCCTGCGCGGGTGCCGCGGATCGTTTCCTGGTGCGTCGCAAGCGGTGCCCGCCCGGCGTTCCGGCCTCAGCCCCAGGGGCCGCGGCGCTGCGGGCTGGCGCTCCACGGGCCCGGGTGAGCGTCTCCGCGCGGCGCGCGTGCACTGTCCGCCACGGGGCCGGCGAAGCCGCCATGGCGCGCCATGTCCTGCAGAGCGGCGATGCGGTTCTCCGTGTCCGGGTGGGTGGAGAACAGATTGTCCATGCGCTCGCCGGACAGCGGATTGATGATGAACATGTGCGCTGTCGCCGGATTGCGCTCCGCCGACATCATCGGCATGCGGTGTGCCGCGCCGGCGATCTTGGCGAGTGCGGACGCCAGCGATATGGGATCGCCGGCGATTTCCGCGCCGAGCCGGTCGGCGCTGTATTCGCGGGTGCGGCTGATCGCCATCTGCACCAGCATGGCGGCAAACGGCGCAACTATGGCGGCAAGCAGCACGCCGACGAAACCGAACGGGCTGTTATTGTCGCGGCCACCGAAGAACAGGCCGAAATTGGCGAGCATGGAGATTGCGCCGGCGATGGTGGCGGTGACGGTCATGATCAGCGTGTCGCGGTTCTTCACGTGCGCGAGCTCGTGCGCCATCACGCCGGCGATCTCGCTCGCCGACAGCTGGTTCAGCAGGCCGGTCGTGGCCGCCACCGCGGCATTGTCCGGGTTGCGGCCGGTCGCGAAGGCGTTGGGCTGCTGATTCTCGATCAGGTAGACCTTCGGCATCGGCAGGTGCGCGCGGGCGGCCAGTTCGCGCACGATGCCGTAATATTCGGGCGCGGTCCGTTCGTCGACCTCGACGGCGTTGTGCATGCGCAGCACCATCTTGTCGGCGTTCCAGTAGCTGAACAGGTTCATGCCGGCCGCGAAGATCAGAGCGATCGCCGCGCCGCCGGAGCCGCCGATGAGGTAGCCGATCCCCATGAACAGCGCCGTCATAGCCGCAAGAAGCATCCCGGTCTTCATGACATTCATCAAACAACTCCTGTCTTTGCGACATGCGCTCCCGATCGGGCCGGAACGGACCGACCCTGCACAAGGCGCACAACACACTCTATATGATGGTGTCGGGCGAGCCCCCGTTCAATCAATAGCCGGTCGATCAACGATGACAAATCTGAAAGGTTCCGTGCCGGAACCCGAAACGGACGACAGCGCGAAGCCGCCGCGCAGGACGCTGAGACCGGAGGCGAAACGCGCCCTGGCCGAGGCGGAGGAGCGGCGGCGGAAGCGGCAGGCCGAGGCGGAAGCGGCCGGGCCGCCGCCAAAGGAAATCGACGGCGTTGACGGGCCGGAGCCGGTCCGTTACGGCGACTGGGAGAACAAGGGCCGCGCCAGCGATTTCTGATGCCGCCCGCGACACCGGGGTTCTGATCCGATGGCATCCGATACGGTCCGGCAGGCGACCTCCACCCTGCTCGCGCATATCCATGAGCGGCTCGGCCTCGATTTCGGGTTCGAACTGTGGGACGGGACGCGGATTCCGGCAGACGTCGGCGCGGAGGCGCTGCGCCTGGTGATCAACGATCCGGGCGTGCTCGGCCGGTTGCTCCGGCGGCGCAGCATCGAAACGGTGATCGAGGCCTGGTCGGCCCGGCAGGTCGAAATTGCGGGCGGCGACCTGTTCGACATCGCCGAGCGCCGGCCGCAGGGCAAGGGACGGGCGCTGCTCGCCCGGCTCGACAAGACACTTCTGGCAAAGTGCCTCGGCAGGCTGTTCTTCAGCCGCACGGCGGCGGAAACCGGCGGCGGGCTGGCCGGCCGCGACGCGCTGACCAGTGGCTCCTCGGCCGAGGCGATCCGCCATCACTACGACGTCTCGAACGACTTCTACCGGCTGTTTCTGGACGAGCGCATGCTCTACAGCTGCGCCTATTTCACCGACTGGTCGAACGATCTCGACCAGGCCCAGCACGACAAATTGGACCATATCTGCCGCAAGCTGCGACTTGCCGAGGGCGAGCGGTTCCTCGATATCGGCTGCGGCTGGGGCGCGCTCGTGATCCACGCCGCCGAGAATTACGGTGTCAGCGCACACGGCGTGACCCTGTCGGAGGAACAGTTCGTACTCGCCAACGAGCGAATCGCCGCCAAGGGGCTGCAGGAGCGCATCCGCATCGAGCTGAAGCCGTTCCAGGACCTCGACGGCACGTTCGACAAGATTGCGTCCGTCGGCATGTACGAACATGTCGGCTTCGCAAACCACGCCGACTATTTCCGGACGGTGCGACGGCTGCTCAGGCCGCGCGGCGCCTACCTGCACCATGCCATCACCCGCAAGGGGAGGACGAGCGAGCGCGCCTTCCACCGCAAGCCGGCGGAATACCGGGCGCTGGTCAAATACATTTTCCCCGGCGGCGAACTCGACCATATCGGTTGGAGCACGCGGATGCTGGAGGCGCACGGTTTCGAGGTGCACGACATCGAGGGCCTGAGGGAGCACTATGCCCTGACCTGCCGGCACTGGGCGAAAAGGCTGGCGGCGCGGATGGACGAGGCGGCAGGCCATGCCGGCGATGCCCGGGCAAGGCTGTGGCTCGCCTACCTGACCGGTTGCGCGCTGACCTTCGAGCGCGGCGGCGCCTTCATCTTCCAGACGCTGGCGACGCGCCGCGACAAGGGACCGTCCGGACTGCCGCCGACCCGCGCCGATTTCTATTCCTGACCGACGAGGCTTCGCACCGGGATTGATCCGGTGCAAACAATGTCAGGCACGGCTTGATCCCTGCCGCGGCTGCAAATAAGTTCGGTCGCCGATCCTATCAGCTCCGAGTGAATGCGGTGTCACACCAGACCGACAGAACGTTCTCCGAGACGCCGCCGTCTCCGGTGAACCCTATCGACCATGTCCCTTCATGGCTTTCGCTGTGGATGCCCATCGCGGTGATGATCATCGTCTGGGCGATCGGCAAGATCGACCTCGATTTCTACCAGACCTATATCGGCACCGAATCCGGCGTGCTGGAATTCAGCCACATCGTCCTTCCGCTTCTCAGCGCCTATGTCTGCATCCGCATCCTGAGCATGCCGGCCGCGCGGGAAGACCGACTGGTGTTCGCCTGGGTCGTTCTGGCGCTTGTCGGCAGTATCTACATGGCCGGCGAGGAGGCGAGCTGGGGGCAGCATATCGGCGGCTGGCTGACACCGGATTTCTGGCAGGGGATCAACGACCAGGGCGAGACGAACCTGCACAATACCAGCTCATGGCTGGACCAGAAGCCGCGCACGCTGCTGGAGATCGGGATCATCGTCGGTGTCATCATCATCCCGCTGCTGGCGCTGAAATATCCGCAGATCCGCAGCGGACGGTTCGCAGTCTTCCTGCCGCCGATGGCATGCCTGCCTATCGGCGTACTGGCGGAATTCTCCAGGGTGTGGGAGCGGCTCTACAAGCACGACATCATCCACTTCGAGGTGTTCGTGCGAGCCAGCGAACTGCAGGAATTCTATTTCTCGCTGTTCATCTTCGTCTATCTGCTGGTCTTCCAACAGCGGATCGCCGCGCGCTGACGCCCGCGCCGGCAGGCGTGCCGCGTCCCGGTATCCTCGTCGCTCACATGGAAAGCGTGCAGCCCTTCAGGGTCACCCAGCGGCTGTGCCGGATCTCACCGCCGCCGCTGGCGATGATGCGGTATGTCGCCCGCGTCGGCGACCGATCGAGGCTGACCGTTCCGGTGAAATTGCCCTTGTAGGCGCCCTTGCGCGGCGTGGTCGACTGGATGACGTCGGTCCCGAGAATTCCCTTGCCCCGGCGCTCGAGCGCGACACGGACCGGACCGGCCCTGTGCGACCAGACGACGAAGCTGAGTTTCGCCTGGCCTGGGCAACTGGCATCCTTGATGCGCAGCGCCGCCTTTCTCGGCGCGACGTAACCCGTCTTGGCGAAAGAAGGAATCGCGACCGCCGAAAGCACGACGGCCCCAAGGGCGGCGAGGATGAACCTGGATTGACTGAACATGGCACTCTCCCGAACTGCAGACATGCTAAAATCTTTAGACGCAGCCGGGTAGTGCTTCGTTCAAAGAAAAGGCGCCGAAACGGCGCCTTTTCGACCACAATCGTGCCGGCCGGGATCAGGATTTCCGGTTCGCCCGGTTCTCGATCAGGTCGTCGACGACGGCCGGATCGGCGAGCGTCGAGGTGTCGCCGAGATTGCCGAAATCGTCTTCCGCGATCTTGCGCAGGATGCGGCGCATGATCTTGCCGGAACGGGTTTTCGGCAGGCTCGGTGCGAACTGGATGAGGTCGGGGCTTGCGATCGGCCCGATCTCCTTGCGCACCCAGTTGCGCAGTTCGGTCTTGAGTTCGTCGGACCCCTTCTCGCCGGCCATCAGGGTGACGTAGCAGTAGATGCCCTGTCCCTTGATGTCGTGCGGATAGCCGACAACGGCGGCCTCCGACACCTTCACGTGGGCGACGAGCGCGGATTCCACTTCCGCCGTACCCATGCGGTGGCCTGAGACGTTGATGACGTCGTCGACGCGGCCGGTGATCCAGTAGTAATCGTCCTCGTCGCGGCGGCAGTCGTCGCCGGTGAAGTACTTGCCCTTGTAGGTGGAGAAGTATGTCTGCACGAACCGTTCATGATCGCCGTAGACGGTGCGCATCTGGCCGGGCCAGGAATCGATGATGCAGAGATTGCCCTCGGTGGCGCCTTCGAGCACCTTGCCGTCATTGTCGACGATCTGCGGCTGGACACCGAAGAACGGGCGCGTCGCCGAGCCGGGCTTGAGCGCCGTGGCGCCGGGCAGCGGGGTAATGAGGATGCCGCCGGTCTCCGTCTGCCACCATGTGTCGACGATCGGGCAGCGGCCGTCGCCGACGACGTCGTAGTACCATTCCCAGGCTTCCGGGTTGATCGGCTCGCCGACCGAGCCGAGCAGCCGGACACTGGCGCGCGAGGTCTTCTTGACGAGGTCGTCGACGAGGCCCATCAGCGCGCGGATGGCGGTCGGCGCGGTGTAGAAGATGTTGACCTTGTGCTTGTCGCAGACCTCCCAGAAGCGCGCCGCGGTCGGATAGTTCGGCACGCCCTCGAACATCAGGGTCGTGGCGCCGTTGGCCAGCGGTCCATAGACGATATAAGAGTGGCCGGTGACCCAGCCGACATCCGCGGTGCACCAGTAGATGTCGCCGTCGTGATAATCGAAGACATACTGGTGGGTCATGGCAGCGAAGACGAGATAGCCGCCGGTCGTGTGCAGAACGCCCTTCGGCTTGCCGGTCGAGCCCGACGTATAGAGAATGAACAGCGGATCCTCGGCGTTCATCTCTTCCGGCGGGCAGTCGGCGGAGGCGTTGGCGACGGCCTCATGATACCAGATGTCGCGCCCATCCTGCATATTGACGGCATTGCCTGTCCGACGGACGACGATGACGTGGTCGACCACCGCGCCGTCCTTCGCCGCGATCTCGATCGCCTTGTCGGTGTTCGCCTTCAGCGGGATCGAACGTCCGCCGCGGACGCCCTCGTCGGCGGTGATGACGAAATTGGAGCGGCAGTCCTCGATGCGGCCGGCAAGCGCGTCGGGCGAGAAGCCGCCGAAGACGATGGAATGGACAGCGCCGATGCGGGCGCAGGCCAGCATGGCATAGGCGGCTTCCGGGATCATCGGCATGTAGATGGTGATGCGGTCGCCCTTCTTGGCGCCGGCATCCTTCATGGCGTTGGCGAGCTTGCAGACTTCCTCGTGCAGCTGGCGGTAGGTGATCTTCTTGTCGTCCGACGGATCGTCGCCTTCCCAGATAATCGCAACCTGGTCGCCGCGCTTTTCCAGATGCCGGTCGATGCAGTTGGCGGAGACGTTGAGGGTGCCGTCCTCGAACCACTTGATGGAGACGTCGGGATATTCGAACGTCGTGTTCTTGACCTTGCTGTAGGGCTTGATCCAGTCGAGGCGCTTGCCCTGCTCGCCCCAGAACCCTTCCGGATTGCTGACGCTTTCCTCGTACATGGCCTTGTATCCTGCCTCGTCGACGAAGGCCCGTTTGGCCCATTCCTGGCTTACCGGATGGATATGCTGTTCGGACATCGGTACTCTCCCGTAATATTCGCGCGGCTTGCATTGGGCCGGCACAGCCGGGCAGCCCGCTTTTACTGAAATTCTATAAAGCAGAGCGGCCGCCGCGCGTCCATATCATGCCTATCGAACTTTGGTCGGTGCAGGTCTGACCCAAGTCAAGGCCGGATCAGACCCCGAACAGGCCGATGACGAGGCCCATGACGAGCAGGACTCCCAGCCAGTGGCCGGCGTCGATGAACGTCAGCTTCCAGGGCGCGCCCTGAAACCGGTGGTTGACGATCATGGTGGCGGCAATGAAACCGGCCCAGACGAACAATGCGGAAATGACGGAGCGCGAGACCGTCACCTCGCCGAGATGGCCGATCACGCCGGCCAGCACCCAGGCGATGACGAGCTGGCAGATCGCGGCGAAAATGAACGGCGCCGGCGAGGGCTTTGGATGCTCGACCATGCCGATGGCGTCCATCCAGGCCTTGCCGAGGACGGTGTACCAGAGGGCGCCGAATCCGAAACCGGCAATGGCGGCGAAGAGAACGGCGATATAGTTGAGACCGGCGAACTGCATCGCTTGATCCTTTCCTGAGCCCTTCCGGGCGAGAGCGGCCGGCGCATGGAAGCCCAGGACGGGGCCGCATTCAAGTGGCGGCGGGACTACGGATGGTTACAGGCGCCACACCCGGGTGCGCTTGATCTCCCGGTCCTCCAGCGCGCGCGAGACCGGGACCTCGTAGAGCGCGCATTCGGTGAGCCGTTCCCTGGGCAGGTAGGTGCGGCCCGGATCGCCGATCAGGACCGTGGCGCCGCCGGCCGCGAGATCCTCGAACCATGTGATAACGCGTTTCGCGGTCGGCGCCTCGTAGAAAATGTCGCCGGCCAGCACCAGCGACCAGCCGTCGTTCCGGCCGATCAGGTCGTCGCAGACGGCTTCCAGCACGACATCGTTCGCCGCCGCGTTGAGCGCCATGGCGCTTTCGGCGAAGGGGTCGATATCGCTGGCGGTGACGCGCGCGGCGCCGCATCTGGCGGCGGCGATGCCGACCAGGCCGGAACCGGCGGCGAAATCCAGCACGTCGCGGCCGCTGGCCAGGTGCGGATTGTCGAGCACGTAGCGGGCGAGCGCCTGGCCGCCGGCCCAGGCGAAGGCCCAGAACGGCGGCGGCAGGCCGATCTGCTCAAGCTCCTCCTCGGTCTTCTCCCACAGCGGGATAGCCTCGTGGGCGAGATGGAGCTGCAGTTCCGGCAGCAGAGGCGGCGGCATCAGCCTGGTGTTGGCGCGGATGAAGTCGCGGTGATCCTCAGGTGTCACCGTCAGATCTTTTTCGGGTCGAGGCCGCCCATCCTGCAGACGATCGCCCATTCGCTGTCGGTGACCGGCTGGACGGAAAGCCGGGTATTGGCGACAAGGGCCATCTCGGCGAGCTTCGGTTCGGCCTTGACGTCGGCCAGCGTCACCGTCTGCGGCACGTCGCAGACGGCGCGGATGTCGACGCATTCCCAGCGCTCGTCGTCGGTGGTGGAATCCGGGTGCACCGTCTTGCAGACCTCGACGATGCCGACGATGCGCTTCTCGTCGACCGAATGGTAGAAGAACCCGCGGTCGCCGACCTTCATCTCGCGCATATTGTTGCGCGCCTGGTAATTGCGCACGCCGTCCCATTCCTGGCCGGCCTTGCCCTTCGCCTTCTGATCTTCCCACGACCAGGACCCGGGCTCAGACTTGAACAGCCAAAAGGCCATTTGAACTCTCCTCTCAGTGTTTTCGCACTATTCGCTGGTGAGCGGCCGGCGGACAAGGGCGTCGATGGCCGCATCGAGGTCGAGCCGGCCGGCGAGGATGTCCGCGACCGCCGCCGTGATCGGCAGGGCGACGCCATGGTCTTCGCCAAGGCGGGCGGCGACCGGCGCGGTGAAGACGCCTTCGGCGAGCGGCGCGCCGGCGGCGGGAACGGCTGCGGTGCCGCCCGCTTTGGCGAGATCGATGCCGAAGCGGGTATTGCGCGACCGCTCGCTCATTGCCGTCAGCACCAGGTCGCCAAGCCCGGAAAGACCGAACAGCGTCTCGCGGCGCGCGCCAAGCGCCTCGGCGCGGCGGGCC
>DATHRP010000447.1:0-6266 GCA_035465195.1 Afifellaceae bacterium
CACTATGCTGCTCACCGCGGTCAACTGCACGGCCGTCGGCGTGCGTGCCAGAAACAGCAATGCCTCGATCGTCGCGGTCATGACGACGCCGCACACGAAGAGGATGTGAAACCGGCTGAACAGGAGTGAAAAGGATTCACCGAGGATCGGGCCGGCGCCGAGCTTTTCCCTTGTCTGGTTCATGCGGAGATCATGCCGAATAACCTGTGGGACCGACAGTCAGCCGAACATGCGGAACAGGATCTCGAACGTCTCGCCGATGATTGCATCCGCGCCGAGCGGCTCAAGGTCGCCGGCCATGTCAGGCGTGTCCGCGCCGGCCGATACCCGCGCCGCTCACGTGAAAACGTCGGCCAGCTGTTCGACGCTGGTGCCCTCCTTGATCTCGCGCAGGCGGGCATAGAGAAGGGCGACGAATATGCCGCCGAAGGCGTTGGAAATGCCGGAAAGCACGATGCCGAGGATGCTGGCGGCGTCTTCGCCCACAGCCAGGCCGACGACGAATTCGGCGATGTTGAGGACGATGCCGATGCCGATCAGGCAGAAGAACATGACGATAAGGGCGCCGACACAGGCCCATCGATAGCCGCTGGTCAGGCTGGCGCTGCGCGACAGCGCGCCGAGGCCCGCGCCTTCCAGCACGATCACCGGCGTGACGCAGACCCACATTCCCCAGATATAGAGGCCGGGAACGATCAGCAGGAGAAATCCGACCACGATCGAAATGTATACGATCAGCGAACAGATGATCAGCGGACCGAGCACGGACAGGGCGGAAGCGAAATAGCTGCCGAGGCGCAGCGGGTTCCCGATTTTCGCGTCGTAGGTCAGTCTGACGATCAGCGCCGTGGTGATGAAGGAAATGATGAAGTAGATCAGCACGATCGCGACTATGGCGGCGACGAACCCGGCGCTCTCGCTGTCCGCGCCGTTGAAGTAGAGCGGGACGAACAGTGCCGCGGCGATCGCGATGAGCACGATCATCGGCAACAGGCCGATCAGCAGGACCCGGAAGAAGTTGCCGAACATGATGGAAAAGGATTCGCCGGCGATCTCTCCGACCCGGAGGCTCTGCTGCCCCGGCGCCGGAGCGATCGGTACGTCTGTCATGCCGGTCTCCTTCGTGCCGGAAACCGTCGGTTCAGGCGAAGACCTCGGCAAGCTGCTGAACGCTGGTGCCTTCCTTGATCTCGCGCAGGCGGGCATAGATGAGGGCGATGCAGATGCCGATCGCAGCCATGTAGATGACAGTCGCGATCGTATTGACCAACACATAGACGATGCCCGTAAATCCGAATCCGCCGCTCGCGGCGCCGAACCCGAAGATCAGTGCGATGACCAGGATCGGGATATAGGCGCATATGCCGACGACGATCAGCGCGCCCAGACAGGGCCAGCGATATTCCTTGGTCAGCTGGGCGCTGCGGCCGAAGCTGCCGAAACCGGCATTCTCGATGACGATTGCCGGTGTCACGCAGCACCACACGGCGTAAACCCAGAGACCGGGAATGATCAGCGCAATCATCGCGATACTGGCGGCGATGGAAACGACGATCGTACAGATGACGAGCGGTACGATGACGACGAGGGCGGAGGAGAAGTAGGCGGCCGGGCGGATCGGGTTGCCGACCTTGGCATCGTAGGCGAGGCGGATGACCAACGCTGAGATGATCGACATGCCGACGAGTGCGACAACGATGCCGAGCATCTGGCCGCCGACCGAAAAATCCTCCGGATTGAAGGCCGGGTCGCTCGGATCGAGAACCGGCGTGAGCCAGTACTGGATCAGCACGATGGCCAGGGTCGGCAGGAAAACCAGCAAGAAGATATTGGCGATCTGGCCGATGAACAGCGAGAAGGTGTCGCCTATGATCTTGCCGACGCCGAGGCTTTCCTGTCCGGTGTTCATGGGTACGTCAGTCATGGGAGCCTCCTTGCTGGCACCCACCCTCCGCGGCTTGTCGTAGCCGAGCAGCAGGCCACGCCGCCGGGCGGGGTGAAAATCCTGAAAATAATCCTGAAATGCGAGGCCGCGTCGTCCGCAGAGGTGTCCGCCATGTTCGCCCCTCAAGTCCACGTGGTTCGATCGGCGACGAAGCGCCCGAATCAGTCAGGTGACCTAGCGTCAGGCGGGAAAACTAAAGGTTTTGCGCCGTTTTGTCGATTACCGCCGCGTGCATGACGAAGCCGCCGCTCAGTCGAAGACGTCCGCGAGCCAGACGGTGCCTTCCTTGATGTCGCGGAGGCGAAGGTAGGTCAGCGTGGACGCGACGGCGAACAGTGCGAGGAAGAGGAGCGAGAACACGGCATCCGACGCGAGATAGATCGCCGTGTCGGTCGGAATGCCGGACTCGGTGAATCGCTCGAGCGGAAACTGCAGGAGTAAACTCGCCAGAAGTTCGGAGCTCACGAAAACGGCCGCCACGGCAAGACACGGCCATCTGTAACCCTTCGTCAAGCGGGCGCTTCGTTCGAAACCGCGATACCCGGCGTCTTCCAGGACGATGCACGGTACCAGCACGATCCAGATCGACAGCAGATAGAGGCCAGGAACAACGAGGGCGATCAGCCCGACAATGTACCCGAGAGAGACGGCGGAATCGCAGATTATGAGCGGCAGCAGGACCGGCACCGTCGACCGGATGCAATCGCCAACGCTGACAGTGCCTTTCGTTCCGGCGGCATAGGCCAGCGTGGTTACCAGTCCATCGACGATGGAGGAGACGGGAAAAATGATGAGGAAAGCGACGGTGGCAAGGGTGTAGTAGGCCATCGTCTCCTCGGTCGGTGCTCCGGTGTATTCTTCCGGGACGAGGGCGTATCGGGCAAGGTTCAGCGCCAAGATCGGGGGAAGGCCGAGAGCCAGGATCGAACCCTTCCATGTCCAGACAATCGTGACCGTCTCCCTTAGAATTCGACCGACGCCGAGGGGCAGCCTTGGTGTATCCGGATCCGTTGCCGCCAAATTCATCTCCCGCCATTCTCCGGGGCATCGCCGTCGCGGTGGAACTTGTCCTCGCGGGCGTCACCGAACAGCTTGCGCTGTTCCAGGTAGCGCCGCTGCGCGACGTAGAAGGCGTCGAGGAATGCCTTGGCGTCGCCGTCCGGTACCGGGTCCTCGTACTGGATCTTCCGGCGGATGTTGCGGGCGATGGCGAGGAGGTTCTGGTGGTGGCGGGCAAACTCCTCGGGCGTCATGCCCGGCCTGTCGAGGTGAAGGACCCGCTCCAGCGTCTGAAGTTCATAGCGGCCGTAGTGATCGAGCTGGTGGGGCAGGAAGACGAATCTCTCGCCGGCGGCGGCCGGGCGGCTCGCGGCGGCAAGGTCCGGAACGAGGATCGCCTCCGGCTGGTGGATGACATAGGTGCCGGCGATCATGTCGCCGAGCCGCTGGCGGCGACGGTTGAACAGCGGCACCGCGATCAGGATTGCGATCCAGGCCAGGGTGATGAGGTTCGTCCAGATGTCGAGGTACCTGCCGACGAGCTGGTAGGTGCCGGGCGCGAAGACCTCGACCTCCTTCATCAGGTTGCGGACGACGACGGAATGGGCGGAGAGGCCGGTTCCGTCGCTGGATATGACGCGCAGCCGGCAGATGCGCTTGCCGAGCGTCTGGCCGTTCCACATCAGTTCGGTGGCGGTGTAGTAGGGCACCCGGATGGCGAAGAACAGCAGCGAGCCGAGCACCACCATCGCCGAGCCTGGGACGATGTCGGTCAGGCCGAGGAACAGGAGCAGCGCGCCGACGGCGAGCACGGTGATCAGGATGTCGATGATCTGCGCGGCGAACCGCGACCCGAGCGTGCCGACCTCGAAGTGGAGCGGCACCGCCTCCGGCGGAATGAAATCGTTGATCATCCGGCGCGTCGCGGCCTTGGACGGTCTGCGCCTCCTGTCGGCTTCCGCCGTCACCGCCATGGCCGGTTCTCCACGGTCTGCGGCGCCGGCGCGCGGCGGCCGGCAAGCATGAAATAGGCCAGCCAGAGCGCGCCGATCGACCAGCCGATCACGAGGCGAGTCTGCAGGTCGGTGACGAGCTGGCGGGCGAAGCCCTCGAGCAGGGCCGCGATGACCAGCATGAAGGCGGCGAGAATGGCGAGCTTGGCGGCGTCGCGGCCGGCCCGGCGCAAGGCCTCGGCGCGGGTGTGCCGGCCCGGGAAGAGAACGGCCATGCCGAGATGAAAGCCGCCGGCCGTGGCGATGATGATCGCGCCGATTTCGGTGACGCCATGGATCGACAGCCAGGCGAACAGGTCGAGCCCCAGGCTGCGGTCGACGTGCAGGGCGAAGAAGGCGCCGATCACCAGGCCCTGGTAGGCCGACAGCAGGAAGCTCGGCAGGCAGACGAAGACGCCGAGCGCGAAGCAGAAGAAGGCGATCCGCGTATTGTGCGAGAACAGGTAGCTGGCGAAGGCGGACAGCTCGTCGAAGGGGTTGGCGGAATCGGGATAGAGCACGCTTTCCAGTTCGGTGCGCGAGCTGGTCGGGCCGCGGCCGTCGGCCAGTCCGCCCGGCACGAAGGTATTGTACCAGGTCGGGTCTTCCATGAAGAGCATGTAGCCGGCCACGCAACCGATGGCGAAGGCGAGAAGGGCGACGATCAGCGGCACCACAGAGCGCCGCATCGCCTGCGGCGCGCCGACGGACAGGAAGCGCCAGACGAGGCCGTGCAGGCTTTCCTGCGGTGCGTAGACGGCGAGATAGGCCCGGCAGCACAGCGCCTCGAGATATTCCAGCAGCGCGCGGTCGAGGGAGATTTCGCGGGCGACCGACAGCGAGTTGAGCGCCTTGCGGTAGAGCGTCGCCAGATCGTGGGCATTTTCGTAGCTCAGCGAGCGCACGCCGTTCTGTTCCGACCGCGCGACGATCGCCTCCAGCCGCCTCCAGTCGGCCTCGCGCTCGCGGCGGAAGCGCGTCGATCTGATCTGGTCTTCGGAAACGCTCATATCATCTCGCGGGACTTGATCGAAAGGTACGTGGAGACCAGCCGCGCGCTGACGGCCTCCGGCGGAACGTCGACGCAGATGACGCCCATGCGGGTCAGTTTCTCGAAGACGATGCGCCGCTCCATCAGCATCTGCGCGGCGGTGACGGACCGGGCCACGTCGGTCAGCGTGTCCGGCGCCTCGGATGCGATGGCCTCGACCGCGGGGTCGCGCAGGCCGACGAAGACGACGACATGGTGACGGCTGAGCAAGCCGACATTCTCCACCAGCAGCTCGGCGGTCGTGGTGTCGACGAAATCGGTGAAGATGACGATCAGGCTGCGCCGCTGCAGGCGGGCATGCAGGTGAGCCATGGCGAGCGTCGGGTTGGATTCCACGCTGCGGTAGTCGAGCTCTGCGGTCTGGCTGCGCAGCCGCGCGAAGCCGCCGCGGCCGGCCTGCGGCGGCAGGTAGACGCGCGGGGTGGAATCGTAGGCGTAGAGGCCGACCATGTCGCCGCCCAGCACGCCGGCCCATGCGGTCACCAGCGCGGCGTTGACGGCGTGGTCGATCTTCGGCAGGCCCGCGATCTCCTCGCTCATCAGGAAGCCGTTGTCGAGCGCCAGGATGATCTGGTGGTTGCGCTCGGCGCGCATTTCCTTGGCGATCAGCGAGCGGCTGCGGGCGGAATGCTTCCAGTCGATCGAGCGCGTATCCATGCCGTTGGTAAAATCGCGAAGCTGGTGGAACTCGGAGCCTTCGCCCTGCAGCACGTTCTGCTTGGAGCCGAACAGGGCCGAGCGCACGGCGACGTCGATCTGGCCGGACTGGATCGGCCGGATGTTCGGCACCACGTCGATGCGGATGTCGAGCGGCGAGCGGGGCACATATTCGATCAGCCCGAAGCGGCTCGTCCAGAACAGCCAACCCCGGTCGATCGTCCAGGAGCCGCGCTGGCGGGCTGTCAGGCGCACGCGGATGCCGGCCTGGCTGCCGTCCTCGGCGATCGCGAACGGTATCTCCTCCGGTCCGCTGATGCCCTTCGGATAGGCCAGCATGGCGCGGATCTCCGCCGGCGGGCGGCGGCCGTTGAAATCGATGACGAACTGCAGATGGCCGCTCTCGCCGGTGAAGATCTCGTTGGGCGCGCTGATGTCGATCGTCCAGTTGCGCGAGGAGGCGCTGGTCGTCATGTCGATCAGCAGGATGCCGCCGAGGCCGGCCCACAGGAATAGCGCCGCCTCCGCCGCCGTCTCGCCGGAGGCGATGACGAGCAGCGAAACGGCGAGGGCGATCAGCCCGAGGCCCAGCAGTCGGCGGCTTGGACGCATCAGCGCGGCG
>DATHRP010000448.1:0-4360 GCA_035465195.1 Afifellaceae bacterium
TCGGCGAATTCCGTATCGGTGGCCGGGCAGGGAGCCTGGTCGGCAGTCTCGTCGCGATTGCCGTCGTGGCCTGGGCGGCGGCCTACTTCACCGGCATCTTTCCCTGGGTCGGCCGCGAGGGCGCCACGGTGAAGAGCTTCGGCGCCGGCCGGATCACCATCATCGGCAACCAGGACAATACCAGTTCGTTCGGCTTCAAGACCTTCTACTACTGGGGCGGCCAGGAGGTCATGCTGCACTACGACGCCGAGATCCGCGACGGCGGTCTGAGGATCTACCTCGCCGAAGGCGGCGGCCTGCGCCAGCGGGTCTTCGACGTCGTCACGGTGAACCAGACCGGCACCGGCGAGCTCAGCTACCGCATCCCGAAATCCGGCTTCTACACCTGGTCGATCAGCCCGACGGTTACCGCCGGCGGACGGGGCTACGACCTCGGCTACACGGCCGTCTGGGGCGCGCGCCTCGCCCGTTAGGCAATTCCCCGGAATCCCGACTTTTCTGGTATATTCCGACCGGCTGATTCTTGCCGGATGCCGTACGCGTCGCCCTGCGGAATGTCTTAATGTCCGTTAAGACTATCGTGTCGATTCTCTTTGTAAAAGTAGGCTCAAATCACCATATGAGTTTATATATCACGAGCGAAAGGGTTTCGTTATGACTGGTTTTGGAATAGCTGTCATCGTATTCCTCGTTTTGTTTGTTTTAGTCTTATTCTCGGCAGTCAAGACTGTTCCGCAAGGCTATAATTATACAATAGAACGTTTCGGAAGATACACGAGGACCCTGGCGCCCGGATTGCAGATCATCGTGCCGTTCGTCGATCGCGTCGGCGCCAAGATGAACATGATGGAGACCGTGCTCGACGTGCCGAGCCAGGAGGTCATCACCCGCGATAACGCTACCGTCACGGCGAACGGGGTGACGTTCTACCAGGTGCTCGACGCGGCGCGGGCCGCCTACGAGGTCAATTTCCTGGAAAACGCGATCCTCAACCTCACTATGACCAACATCCGTTCGGTGATGGGCTCGATGGACCTCGACGAACTGCTGTCGAACCGCGACGAGATCAACGACCGGCTTCTCCGGGTCGTCGACGCCGCGGCCTCGCCCTGGGGCATCAAGATTACCCGCATCGAGATCAAGGACATCGATCCGCCGCGCAACCTGATCGATTCAATGGCGCGCCAGATGATGGCCGAGCGCGAGAAGCGCGCCAACATCCTGGAAGCCCAGGGTCACCGGGAATCGGCGATCCTCAAGGCGGAGGGCGAGAAGCAGTCGCAGATCCTCCAGGCCGAGGGTCGTCGCGAGGCGGCGTTTCGCGATGCCGAAGCGCGGGAGCGCGAGGCCGAGGCCGAGGCAAAGGCGACCACTGCGGTCAGCGCGGCGATCGCGCAGGGCGACGTCCAGGCGATCAACTACTTCGTCGCCCAGGAATATGTCGGCGCACTGAAGGCGTTCGCCACCTCGCCGAACCAGAAGACCTTCCTGATGCCGGTCGAGGCGGCCGGCGTGATCGGCGCGCTGGGCGGTATCACGGAGATCGCCCGCGAGGCGTTCGGCAACGGCGACGGCAGCGGTCCGTCCGGTTCGGCCAGGCGCAGCCCCGGCCGGGTGCCGGTGACACGGTCCACGCCGCCGCCGGCAGGTGAAGGAGTGTAAGCATGATGGAGATCGTCAACTCACTGGGTGGCTGGAACTGGATCATCGTCGGATTCGGGCTGCTGGCCATCGAGATCCTGGCGCCGGGCTTCTTCTTCCTCTGGCTCGGCATTGCCGCCCTTGTCATCGGCACCAGCGCGCTCCTGATCGCCTGGCCGTGGCAGCTCCAGATCATCGGCTTCGCCGTCCTTTCGGTCGCCTCCGCCTATGTCGGCAAGACGATGATGGGCTATGCCGACGACGACGGCCAGACGGAGGACCCGCACCTCAACAAGCGGGCCGCGCGGCTGCAGGGCCGGACCTTCGTGCTCACCGAAGCGATCGAGCACGGATCTGGCCGCATCAAGGTCGACGATTCGATCTGGCGGGTCACCGGACCGGATGCACCGCAGGGCTCCACCGTCCGCGTGGTCGGCGGCGACGGAACGGTGCTGACTGTGGAGCCGGTCTGAGAAGGCCGGTCTTGAACAGGGCGCCGCCGTCAGGCGGCGCCGACCCTCAACAGGTCATGCATATGGACCAGGCCGACGGGCCTGCCCTCCTCGACAACCATCAGAGCCGTGATCGACGCGCTGTTGAGGTGCTCCAGCGCCGACGCCAACAGTGTCTCCGGCTGAACCACCTTCGGATTGCGGGTCATCACCTCGTCCACGGTACGGGCCATCAGGTTGTCGCCGAGCTTCCTGCGGATGTCGCCATCGGTGATGATGCCGACCAGCAGGCCGGTACCGTCGACGATGCCGACGCAGCCGAAATTCTTTTCGCTGATTTCCATGATCGCCGCCTGCATCGGCGCACCGCTTTCCACCAGAGGCACTTCCGGCCCGGTATGCATGATTTCCCGGACATGCATCAGGCTGGCGCCGAGGCTGCCGCCGGGGTGGAACGCGCGGAAATCTTCGGCGGAGAAGCCGCGGCCTTCCAACAGCGCGATGGCGAGCGCGTCGCCGAGCGCGAGCTGCACCAGCGACGAGGTGGTGGGTGCCAGGCCGTGCGGGCAGGCCTCGTCGATCTGCGGCAGGACGAGCACCACGTCGGCGGCAGCCGCCAGCGTGGAGGAGGCCCGCGAGGTCATGGCGATCATCGGCACCCGGAAGCGGCGCGAATAGAAGACGGTACTCTTCAGCTCCTGGGTCTCGCCGGACCAGGACAGCGCTAGGATGACGTCGTCAGGCGTCACCATCCCGAGATCGCCATGGCTTGCCTCCGCCGGATGGACGAAGAAGGCGGGCGTGCCGGTCGATGCCAGCGTGGCGGCGATCTTGGTGCCGATATGGCCGCTCTTGCCCATGCCGGTGACGACAATGCGGCCCGATGCCGACGCGATCATGCCGACGGCTGTCTGGAAGCTCTGGCCGAGGTCGCCGGTCATGGCCAGGTCGAGCGCTTTCAGGCCGTCCGTCTCGGTCTGAAGGGTCTTGCGCGCCGAGGCCAGCGCGTCCGACAAGGCCATGGCCGCCTTCCGATCCGGCTTTGCCGTTGCCATCACCGTTTCCTTTCAAGATGCGGTGGCTTGGTTCGCCGCCGCCGCGGGCCAGGCCCGGTCAGGAATCCTTCGAAAGAATATCCGCCATCGCCGCCCGGAACTCGTCGGCAATATCCTCCCTCGACAGTGCGAAGGCAACATTGGCGGCAAGGAAACCCACTTTCGATCCGCAGTCGTAGGTGTCGCCCCTGAAGCGCACGCCCGTGAAACGCTGGCGCTCGGCGAGGGCGATCATGGCGTCGGTGATCTGGATCTCGCCGCCGGCGCCCGTGGTCTGGTTCTCGAGCAGGTCGAAAATCTCCGGCTGCAGGATGTAGCGCCCCGAGATGTAGAGATTGGACGGAGCGTCTTCGCGCTTCGGCTTCTCCACCATGCCGGTGATCCTGAATCCGGTCTCGTCCTCTTCGCCGACGCCGACGATACCGTATTTGTGGACGTTGTCCGGGGTCGTCTCCTCCACGGCGATCACGTTGCCGCCGTGCTTTTCGTACGCCGCCATCATCTGGGACAGGCAGCCGGGCTCACCGCGCATCACCATGTCCGGCAGGAGCAGGGCAAACGGTTCGCGCCCGACAATGTTGCGGGCACACCAGACGGCATGGCCGAGGCCGAGCGGCGCCTGCTGGCGGGTGAAGCTGGTCATGCCGGGTGCCGGGAGGTCGGCCTGCAGCATCTCGATCTCTTCCGTCTTGCCGCGCTCGCGCAGCGTCATTTCCAGTTCCACCTGGATGTCGAAGTGATCGGATATTACCGACTTGTTCCGACCCGTGACGAAGACCAGCTGGTCGATTCCTGCGTCGCGCGCCTCGTCGACGACATACTGGATGACGGGCCGGTCGACGACGGTCAGCATGTCCTTGGGGATCGCCTTGGTGGCAGGCAGGAAACGCGTTCCCAGCCCGGCAACGGGGAATACAGCCTTGCGAATCTGCGTCATGGGTAGAAGCCTCGTTCCAGTCTAATGATGGCCTTAGCGGGCGGGTCGTTCCGCGTCCAGTTCGGCCAACGCCTGTCGTGCATATTCGTTAGAACGCAGAAGTATCGATAGGGTTACGGCCTGCCAGGTTTTATAGCCGGGAAAAATGGCTATGGTCGGACGGAAGTGATTCGCAGACGCGGGAGCTCTCGATGCTTCGGACATCCGGCCTGCTCGCGGGCCTCTTTCTCCTCTTTTTCTCCCTGGTTCCGGCCGGCCGGGCGCTGGCGGATGCC
>DATHRP010000449.1:0-3827 GCA_035465195.1 Afifellaceae bacterium
GCGGAGGTCTGACATTCGAGAGCCTATCCTTCGTTCACGTTCGGCCAGCGGGCGAACGCGAACACCCAGAGCATGATGACATTGACCAGCGGGATCAGGGCGAGAAGCGACCAGGCGCCGGAAAAGCCGGCTCTGGAGACGATCTTCCAGGTCGGCACGATGAAGACGAGGATGTAGCCGATCAGGAAGATCAGCGGACCGACACCGAAACCGTGCCCGTATGCGCCAGGACCCATCATCCCCTCCTATTCCGCCGCCTGCATGACAGCCGCGTCCGGCCTGGGATCGGCCGAATAGCTGTCGATGCGTTCCTCGATGACATGGCGGAAGTGCCGGATCAGGCCCTGCACCGGCCACGCGGCGGCGTCGCCGAGCGCACAGATCGTGTGGCCCTCGACCTGGTAGGTGACCTCCAGCAGCATGTCGATCTCGCGCTTCTCCGCCTCGCCGCGCGCCATGCGCTGAAGCACGCGCCACATCCAGCCGGTGCCCTCGCGGCACGGGGTACACTGGCCGCAGCTCTCGTGCTTGTAGAAATAGGAGAGCCGGGCGATGGCGCGGATGATGTCGGTGGACTTGTCCATGACGATCACCGCCGCCGTGCCGAGGCCGGATTTCACCGCGCGCAGGCTGTCGAAATCCATCGGCAGGTCCTTGCAGACGTCGGCAGGGATGCACGGCACGGACGAGCCGCCGGGGATGACGGCGAGCAGGTTGTCCCAGCCGCCGCGGATGCCGCCGGCATGCCTGTCGATCAGCTCGCGGAACGGAATGCCCATCTCCTCTTCCACGGTGCAAGGCGTGTTGACGTGGCCTGAGATGCAGAACAGCTTGGTACCGGTGTTGTTCTCCTTGCCGAGGCCGGCGAACCAGCCTGCGCCCCGGCGCAGGATCTCGGGCACGACGGCGACCGATTCCACGTTGTTGACCGTGGTCGGGCAGCCGTAGAGGCCGACATTGGCCGGGAATGGCGGCTTCAGGCGCGGCTGTCCCTTCTTGCCTTCCAGGCTCTCCAGCAGCGCGGTCTCCTCGCCGCAGATATAGGCGCCGGCGCCGTGGCTGATGTAGAGGTCGAAATCCCAGCCGTGGATATTGTTCTTGCCGATGAGGTTCGCCTCGTAGGCCTCGTCGATCGCCCGCTGCAGCGCCTCGCGCTCGCGGATATATTCGCCGCGGATGTAGATGTAGCAGGCATGCGCGCCCATGGCGAAGGAGCCGAGCAGGCAGCCCTCGATCAGGTGATGCGGGTCGTGCCGCATGATGTCCCGGTCCTTGCAGGTGCCGGGCTCCGATTCATCGGCGTTGATGACCAGGTAGTGCGGGCGGCCGTCGTTCTCCTTCGGCATGAAGGACCATTTGAGCCCGGTCGGGAAGCCCGCACCACCGCGCCCGCGAAGGCCGGAATTCTTGACCTCATTGACGATCCAGTCGCGGCCCTTGTCGATGAAACCCTTGGTGCCGTCCCACTGGCCGCGCGAACGCGCGCCCTCCAGGCCGAAATCATGGATGCCGTAGATATTGGTAAAGATGCGGTTCTTGTCGGAAAGCATGATCCGGTCCCCTACCGCTTCGTCTCATCGCCGCCGGCCGACGAGGGAACCTCGCCTTTTTCGACGCGCCTGGAAAATTCGGTCTCGCCGCCCTCGGCGAGGATTTTCGCCTGGGCGACCCAGTCGTCCCGTTCGATCCGGCCCTTGAATTTCAGCCGTTCGTCGACCCAGGCGATATTGTCGGCATTCCAGGCGGCGATCTGGGCGAAACGGTAGATGCCCATTTCGTTGAGCGTCGCCTCGAGCTTCGGTCCGACGCCGGAAATCTCCTTCAGGTTATCGGCGTCTTCCGGCCGATCGTCATAGAGCCCGGGCTTGCCGCCTTCGCCCGCCGGCGGGATCGACGCCAGCGCGGCCGGAGCCGGCGCGGACTCGGCCGTCGGTGCAGGCGCGGGTTCGGCCGTCGGTTCCGGCTTGGCCTGCGGCACAACGGCCGTCTCAGCCTGCGACTTTTCTTCCGCAGCCGGTTCCGGCTTCGGCGCGGCCGGGTTGGCCTTCGCCTTCGCCGGTTTGTCCTTCAGCGAGGTCAGGCCGCCGGCGGGCGCCGATTTCGTCCGCTTGATCTGCGGTCCGGGCTTGGGCTGCCGGCCCCTCGCAAAGGCGTCGAGGATCTTCTCGAAGCTTTCTGGCGTCAGGTCTTCGTAGGTATCGGCGAAGATCTGCACCATCGGCGCGTTGACGCAGGCGCCGAGGCACTCGACCTCCTCCCAGGAGAAATCGCCGTCCTCGGAAAGATGATGCGGCTCGTGGTGGATGCGTTTGCGGCAGACGTCCTTCAGGTCCTCCGCGCCGCGCAGCATGCAAGGCGTGGTGCCGCAGACCTGCACATGGGCCTTCTTGCCGACCGGCGCGAGGTGGAACATGGTGTAGAAGGTCGCCACTTCCAGCACCCGGATGAACGGCATGTCGAGCATCCGGCCGATCGTCTCGATCGCCGGCTTGGTCACCCAACCCTCCTGCTCCTGGGCGCGCCACATCAGCGGGATCACCGCCGAGGCCTGGCGGCCCTTCGGGAACTTGGCGATCGTCTGCTTCGCCCAGGCCGCATTCTCGGCCGTGAAGGCAAAGCTTTCCGGTTGCTCTTCTGCGAGACGACGTACGGCCATCAGCGGTCCACCTCACCAAACACGATATCGAGCGAGCCGAGCACGGCGGAGACGTCGGTCAGCATGTGGCCGCGGCACATGAAATCCATCGCCTGCAGGTGGGCGAAGCCGGGCGCGCGGATCTTGCAGCGATAGGGCTTGTTGGAACCGTCCGACACGAGGTAGACGCCGAACTCGCCCTTCGGCGCCTCCACGGCGGCATACACCTCACCTTCGGGCACGTGGTAGCCCTCGGTGTAGAGCTTGAAATGGTGGATCAGCGCTTCCATCGAGCGCTTCATCTCGGCGCGTTTCGGCGGGACGATCTTGTTGTCGGTGAAGGCGATCGGCCCCTGCCCTTCCGGCGAGCGCAGCTTTTCAAGGCACTGCTTCATGATGCGGATTGCCTGGCGCATCTCCTCCATGCGGATCAGGTAGCGGTCGTAGCAGTCGCCGTTCTTGCCGATCGGGATATCGAATTCCATATCCTCGTAGCATTCGTACGGCTGCGCCTTGCGCAGGTCCCACGGCGCGCCGGATCCGCGCACCATGACGCCGGAGAAACCCCACTTCCAGCAATCCTCAAGCGACACGACGCCGATATCGACGTTGCGCTGCTTGAAGATGCGGTTATCGGTGAGCAGGCCCTCGATGTCGTCGCAGACCAGCAGGAACGGGTCGCAGAACGCCTCGATATCGTCGATCAGTTCCGGCGGCAGGTCCTGGTGCACGCCGCCCGGCCGGAAATAGGACGCGTGCATGCGCGCGCCCGACGCCCGCTCGTAGAAGACCATCAGCTTCTCGCGCTCCTCGAAGCCCCAGAGCGGCGGCGTCAGCGCGCCCACGTCCATGGCCTGCGTCGTCACGTTGAGGAGATGCGAGAGGATCCGGCCGATCTCGCAATAGAGCACGCGGATAAGTTGGGCGCGCATCGGCACCTCGATGTCCAGGAGCCGCTCGATGGCGAGCGCGAAGGCATGTTCCTGGTTCATCGGCGCGACGTAATCCAGCCGGTCGAAATAGGGTATGGCCTGGAGATAGGTCTTGTATTCGATCAGCTTCTCGGTGCCGCGGTGCAACAGGCCGATATGCGGGTCGACGCGTTCCACGACCTCGCCGTCCAGCTCCAGCACCAGCCGCAGAACGCCGTGGGCGGCCGGATGCTGAGGACCGAAATTGATATTGAAATTGC
>DATHRP010000450.1:0-2747 GCA_035465195.1 Afifellaceae bacterium
GGCCAACCGTAAGACGCGTGACGGATACGGTCGACCGGCCGCGTTGTCGCGCCGCTTCGTCCCGGGTTCGCGTCAGGTCCGGTTCGTATATGGAGGCTTGCATATAACAATTTTTTCATTATTGGAATTTTGAATTTCTAATCGCTGCGATAAGCTGAGCCTATGAATGGCGTGACCCTGAAGCATCTGCGCTATTTCGAAGCGATCTCGCGGCACGGCCATTTCGGCCGCGCGGCGAAGGCCTGCGGCATCTCGCAGCCGGCCCTGTCGGTGCAGATCAAGGAGCTGGAATCGCTGCTCGGCGCGCCGCTGATCGAGCGCAGCGCGCGCCGCATCCGCCTGAGCAGCCTCGGCGAGGCGCTGGCGGAGCGCGCCCGCGACATCCTGCGCGCCGTGGGCGAGCTCGACGATCTCGCCCGCGCATCGCGCGGGCCGCTCACCGGCCGGCTGCGGATCGGCGTGATCCCGACCATCGCGCCCTACCTGCTTCCGGGGCTGATCAAGGCGCTCGACGCCGAGAATCCCGGCCTCGACATCCGGCCGCGCGAGGCCGTCACGGAGCGGCTGATCCGCGACCTCGGCGAAGGCCGCCTCGATTTCGCGATCGTCGCCCTGCCGGTCTCCGAAGCCGCGCTGCACGAGGAGCCGCTGTTCGACGAGGAATTCGTGCTGGTGCGGCCGCTCGCCGATGCGGACAAGCCGGTGCCGAACGCCGAACGGCTGCGCGAGATGCGCCTGCTTCTCCTGGAAGAGGGCCACTGCTTCCGCGACCAGGCGCTCTCCTTCTGCAACCCGTCGACGCTGGCCGCGCGCGACCTCATGGAGGGCAGTTCGCTCTCCACGCTGGTGCAGATGGTGGGCGCCGGCATCGGCGTGACGCTGATCCCGGAAATGGCGGTGCCGACCGAAGCCCGCTCGGCGGAAGTCTCCGTCGTCCGCCTGCCCGCCCCGCGCCCCAAGCGCACCGTCGGCATGGTCTGGCGCAGGACCAACCCGCTGGCGCCGCAGCTTGCGGATATCGCGCAGATGCTGCGGGGAGTTGGGCTGCGTGACGGAATGGCGGATCGCACGCGGTTCCCGTGATTTGTCGGAGAGCGTTGACCATCCGGGATATCCGCGCTGATCGACCGACTCTGCCGTTCCGGGCAGTGCCGCCATTCTATTGGAAGCGACAACCGATTCGGGCTGGCTCAAGCCGACTTCATGACGAGATGCCGATCGTCCAATCGAATTGCCTGCCTAAGGCCTCCGAAATGCCATAAAACCGCCCCAAATTTTTGTAGTATTTATTTAACGATTATTATTATCGATATGGGATATACAGTTAGCATGTAAATTTAATTCAAACATATATATCTGCATTAAGTAACAAATCTGATTATTTGCTGGCAAGATGGATATTTTTACGCGCGGATAGGGGTTTGGGGCAGAGACGAAGTGCCGATTGGAGGACGTCAAATGCCTGGAAAAATTGTTGCCTCTCTATTTCTTGTCGCGACATTGCCGGTGGCGGCCATTGCCCAGGATGCCACGGGAACGACCACGACAATCGATAATAACGAACCGGCAGCGGCTGAAGACCCGCTCGCTACGCGAGAGCAGCGGCTGGCCGTACCGCCGCTGAACTGGGATGAAACGCGCGGTGAAGGCCTCAGCCCGCGTGCGGTTCAGGAACCGGAGACGATCAGCCCAGTTCCCGGCGACGCCGGCACGTCTACCGGTGGCGCCGCGGCGCCTGAAGCCGATACAGAGATTGCAATGCCCTGCACGGGTCGGATGGCGAACAACCGGCAGCCAAAGCCGTTACAGATGCGGCACAGCCAAAAACGGTTGGCGCCGAATTCCGCTGTGCCGGATGTCGTCATCTACGCGATTCACTCGGCGGTCGTTACGCTTTGGCCTTCCTTGTCCTCCGACAAGCGCTCCTGCTGGACGCGGAACGAGGGATCCGATTCGGTGATATCCATCCGCGCCGCCGCCATCAGGTCGAGCCTGCCACCCATCGAACAGGGAAAAGCCGTGATCGTGAGGGCCCCCGAATCGAAATGCGCCGTTGCACCGCTGATCCAGTATTTCCAGTAGACCGTGTGCTCACCGGCGGTCATTACCAGGGCAAAGTTGGACGAGACGGTCCGGTTTTCCCCGTTCTTGACGAAGGAGCCGCGGCGATAGGAGCCTGTCCACATCACGTTCGGGTCCTCCCCGGAATAGAACCCGGTTCGGAAAGCCGTGTCGCCGGTTCCGGCAGTCCGTCGGGCCGAGCTGTTGCCATGCACCGCGACGACCATTCGTGTCGGCAGAGTGAACGTTGCCGACACGAGATTTCCGTTGCTGTCTACGCGCTTGTTTTCGGACCAGTGGAACTCGTTGTACGCGATCTGCGCCGGCCCGCCGTCGCACGCATCGGGCTCAGGCGGTGTCGGGCCTCCCGCACCGATGGCTTCGGCCAAATTGAGGCGTCCGCCAGACGCGCTCAGACCATTCAGTGCCGGGATCGAATCGACAGTTTCCATCAGGCGCAGTGTCAGGGCTTCGACGGAAAGTCCGCGCATTTCGGCCAGCACCAGTGCGGCCGCACCGGCCACGTGAGGAGTTGCCATGGACGTTCCGTTGAACGAGTCATAACTGCCGCCCGGCACTGTGGACAAGATATCGACGCCGGGCGCGCCAAGGTCGACAGTCGTTTTTCCGAAATGGGAGAACCCGGCCTTGGCGTCGTTGCGGTCGGTCGCCATCACCGACAGGAC
>DATHRP010000451.1:0-5155 GCA_035465195.1 Afifellaceae bacterium
CATACTCGACTAAAGCAATTTAATCAAACGTTTGATTAAATTGCTTTAGTCGAGTATGGATCGGTCACCGGGCGGATCGTTCCGCCCGGGTCAGTCAGGCCGGGAGTGTGACAGGGTATGCGAACACCGATACGGGCATCGTCGGAACAGACGCGGGCAGCGCTCGTCGCAGCCGGTCTCCGGCTGTTCGGACGAAACGGTTTCGACGCAACGCCGATCCGGGACATCGCGGCCGAGGCGAAGACCAACGTCGCCTCGATCGCCTATCACTTCGGCAGCAAGGAGGGGCTCCGGCTCGCCTGCGCGCATACTGTGGCCGAGCGGATGCGCGAGGTTGCCGGCCAGACGATCCTGACCAGCGATCCCGGCGGCAATCGCGACAAGGCGCTGGCGATCCTTGAACAGGCGCTGACGGCGATGGTCCATTTCATGGCGGCGCGGCCGGAAGCGGGCGATATCGCGACCTTCATGATGCGCGAGATGGCCGATCCGGGTGCGGCGGTCGAACTGATCTACGCCGAACTGGTCGGCCCGGTGCACAAGGCGCTCTGCCGGCTGTGGGGGACCGCCACCGGCGGCGATCCTGAAAGCCATGCGACGCGGCTCGCCGTCTTCGCGATGGCCGGACAGATCATCTATTTCCGGATCGGTCGGCCGATGGTCCTTAAACGAATGGAGTGGCGCGATATCGGTCCGGCGGAAGCGGCCGAGATCGCGGCAACGATTACCGGCAACCTGCGCGCCATCGCGGCGGCGAGCCGGGGAGGTGAAGGATGAACAGTATCTTGTGTGCCATTCCCATCGTCAGCGCGCTGATCGCCGATTGCGCGCCGCCGCCGCCGCTCGCCGTCGGATATGTCGAGGGCGAATATGTGCTGATCGCGCCGATCGAGACGGCGCAGATTGTTTCCGTCGATGTCAGCCGGGGCTCCAGGATCGCCGCAGGCGAGCGACTGGCGACGCTGGAGCGGCGCGACGCGGAAATCGCCGTCGCGGAGGCACGTGCCGCGCTGGCGCAGGCGGAAAGCAAGCTCGCCGATCTTCGCCAGGGCAAGCGGCCGGAGGAGATCGACATGATTGTCGCGTCGATCAATTCGGCCAGGGCGCAGGCGGAAGAAGCGCAGCGGGCGCTGGACAGACAGACCGATCTGCTGAAGCGCGGCGTCTCGGCGCAGGCGAATTTCGACACCGCTTCGACCAACCTGCAGGTGGCCAGGGCCAAGGTCGCCGAACTGGAAGCCAACCTGGCCGTAGCGAAACTGCCGGCGCGCGCCGACGAGATCGACGCCGCCGAAGCCACCGTCAAGCAGGCGGAGGCGTCGTTGGCCAATGCCCGGTGGCGGCTTGACCAGCGTGAGTTGACTGCGCCGGAACCGGGCACGGTGTTCGACATCATCCGCAACCCCGGCGAAGTCGCCGGGCCGCAGGCGCCGGTGCTCTCGGTACTGCCGGACGGCGCCGTCAAGGTCCGCGTCTACATTCCCGAGCGGGCGCTCGCCGGCATCTCGACGGGAACCCGGCTCGAGGTGCACTGCGACGGATGCGGGGAAGGGATGACCGCCACAGTGAGCTACGTGGCCAACGATCCGGAGTTCACGCCCCCGGTGATCTATTCGCTGGAGAACCGGCAGAAGCTTGTCTACCTGGTCGAGGCGAAGCCGGATGATGGCGCCGTCGCGCTGAAACCGGGCCAGATCGTCGATGTCTCGATTGCCGGCGCAAACGAATGAACGCGATCGACGTGCACGGGCTGGTCAAGCGCTTCGGCGACAAGACGGTCGTCGATCATGTGTCGATGAGCGTGGCAAAGGGGGAAATTTCCGGCTTTCTCGGCCCCAACGGGTCCGGCAAGACGACGACGATCCGGGTGATGTGTGGGCTTTTGACGCCGGACGAGGGCGACGGCACGGTGCTCGGCTACGACATCCGCCGCGAGAGCCTGAAGATAAAGCGCGAAGTCGGCTACATGACGCAGCGCTTCTCGTTCTACGAGGACCTGACGATCGAGGAAAACCTCGCCTTCGTCGCGCGGCTCTACCAGTTGAGGCCGGTTGACGAGCATGTGCGGCGCACGCTCGACGATCTCGGCCTGACGGCGCGGCGCCACCAGCTTGCCGGGACGCTGTCGGGCGGTTGGAAGCAGCGGCTGGCACTGGCAGCCTGCATCATGCACGGGCCGAAGCTGCTGTTGCTGGACGAGCCGACCGCCGGCGTCGATCCCAAGGCGCGGCGCGAATTCTGGGACGAGATCCACAGGCTGGCCGCCGACGGCCTGACCGTGCTGGTCTCCACCCACTACATGGACGAGGCAGAGCGCTGCCACCGCATCCACTACATTTCGTTCGGCAAGCTGGTGGCGAGCGGAACGGTGAGCGAGGTCGTCGACGACGCCCACCTGTCGACCTGGGTGATCGAGGGACCGAATTCGGTCGAGGCGGCGAAGGCGCTCACTGGCATGCCGGGCGTCGACCAGGTCGCGCCGTTCGGCGCCTCGGTGCACATTGTCGGCCAGGACGAGGACGCGCTTGCCCGTTCGGTCGAAGCGGTGGCTCGCCAGACGGGGGCTATTGCCCACCGGGGTAGGACCAGCCTGGAGGACGTGTTTATCCAGTTCATGAGCAATTCGACGGACAATATGGCATGAACACGATTTTTTCGCCCGGCCGGCTGATGGCGATGCTGATCAAGGAGGTGATCCAGATGCGCCGCGACCGCATCACGTTCGCGATGATGCTAGGCGTGCCGCTGCTCCAGCTCGTCCTGTTCGGCTTCGCCATCAACAACGACCCGAAGGGCCTTCCGGCTGCACTGGTGACGACCAGCCAGGACCACTACACGCGTGCAATGGTCTCGGCGATGGAGATGACCGGCTATTACCGCTTCGACCATGTGGTCGGCAGCGCGGCGGAAGCGGAAGCGCTGATGGCCGACGGCACGGTGTCTTTCGTGGTGACGATTCCATCTGATTTCGCGCGGCGGGTCGACCGCGGCGACCATCCGCAGATCCTGATCGAGGCCGACGCGACGGATCCCTCGGTCGCTTCCGGCGCGATCTCGACGCTCGGCACTGTTGCCTCGCAGGCGCTGTTGCGCGAGCAGGGCGTTGAGGCGCAGGCGGCGCGCGAGGCCGGCAACGCGCTCGAGGTGATCGTGCACAAGCGCTATAACCCGGAAGGCATCACCCAGTACAATATCGTGCCCGGCCTGCTCGGCGTCATCCTGCAGATGACCATGGTGATGATGACGTCAATGGCGCTGACCCGCGAGCAGGAGCGCGGAACGATGGAGAACCTGCTCGCCATGCCGGCGAGCCCGGTGGAGATCATGCTGGGCAAGGTGTTGCCTTATCTCGCGGTTGGTGCGGTACAGGTGATCGTCGTGCTGGGCGCCGCCAAGCTGCTGTTCTCGGTGCCGTTCGTCGGCTCGCTGCCGTTGCTGCTGACCAGCATTCTCATATTCGTGCTGTCGCTGGTGCTTCTCGGCTACACGATCTCCACCGCCGCGCGCACGCAGATGCAGGCGATGCAGCTCACCTTCTTCTTCTTCCTTCCGTCGCTGCTGCTTTCCGGTTTCATGTTTCCGTATCGCGGCATGCCGGGCTGGGCGCAGACGCTGGGCGAGATCTTCCCGCTCACCCATTTTCTGCGCGTGGTGCGCGCGGTTATGCTGAAGGGCGCCGACTATGCGGCGATATCCGGCGAGATGGCGGCGCTGCTGATTTTCGTATTCGTTTTCACGGCGCTGGCGCTCCTGCGGTTCCGCCGCACGCTCGACTGATCAGCCGGCAGCCTTGCGTGCGAGGTAGACGGTCTGCACCGCCTCGCTGTCCTGAAGCGGATTGCGGAACGTCACCGGTTCGGCCCGGGCGGCTTCGAAAACCTCCCCAAGGCGCGCGGTGAACGTTTCATCGGGCCTGTCGTTCGACCACAGCCCGAAGATGCCGCCCGGTTTCAGGTGGGTGACCAGCCTTTGCAGCCCTTCCGTCGTGTAAAACGCAGCGTTTTCGGGGGCGAGCCAGAAATCCGGCGCATGGTCGATGTCGACGAGGATTGCGTCGAACCGCCGGCCGGGCGTGTCGGGGTCGAATCCGGCGTCGGAGGCGGCCAGCGCGAAGAAATCGCCGTGCACGAACGTGCAGCGCGGATCGGCGGTCAGTTCCGCGCCGAGCGGCAGGAGACCGCTCTTGTGCCAGTCGATGACGGCATCGAGCGCGTCGACGACGGTGAGCGAGCCAACCTTGTCGTGGTCGAGAACGGCTTTCGCCGTATAGCCGAGGCCGAGGCCGCCGACGACGACATCGAGCCCGGGGGCGGTCAGTTCCGCCAGAGCGAGGTTCGCCAGCTGCCGCTCGGACTCGGTGAACAGGCTCGACATAAGGAACGCGTCGCCGAGCTTGATCTCGTAGACCTCGACGCCGAGCGACAGTTCGCGGCGTCTGCGCAGGACGAGCGCGCCCATCGGCGTCGGCCGGTAGTCGAGTTCCTCGAAGAGGGGAGCCATCCGTGTCCGATCTGTCCAAATCGTCGTACGGCACTATAATGGGTTTTGTCATCGTGTCCGCAGTCGATGTTCCGGGACCATGAACGATACTGATCTCAAGCCAGGCACGAAAGCAAAGCCGAAGGTCCAGAAGCCGCGGCTCTACAAGGTCATACTGATCAACGACGACTACACGCCGCGCGAATTCGTCGTCACGGTGCTGAAGGCGGTGTTCAGGATCACCGACGACCAGGCCTATCGGGTGATGATCACGGCGCACCGCAAGGGCACCTGCGTCGTCGCCGTCTACACGATGGACGTGGCGGAGACCAAGGCCAAGGAAGGCACCGACGCCGGCCAGAGGGCCGGATATCCGCTGTTTTTCTCTACCGAGCCTGAAGAATAAGGCGTCTTCCGCCGAACCCCGAAGGTTTCTTGAACCTTCTGCGCGCGCGCCGCGACCAACGGTCAGACCGGGCGCGTAACCGCATTCTCGATGCAGCGGCCGATCCGGCAAGCCATGGAGAATGACATGACCAAACGTGAATCGATCGACCGCCTGGCGCGCGCCACGCTTCTGCCGGCGCTGGCGGTCAGCCTGTCGCTTGCCGGCGTTTCCGCCGCGCAGGCCGGCAACGTCAAGAAACTGCAGCTCGGCATCGTCGTCGAGAAGGGC